>LUYR01000355.1 GCA_001603335.1 Rhodospirillales bacterium Alpha_05
GGTGGGCTTCGGCGGCGTACTGATCGCGGCGCAGCCGGGGGCGGAGGGGTTCTCGATCGCCTCGGTGGCGATGCTCGGCGCGGCGCTCGCGATGGCGTTCGGCATGGTCTGCGTGAAGTTTCTCTCGCGCACCGATTCGTCGCTGTCGATCATGACCTGGTTCTCGGTGGCGGCGGTGGTCGCCGCGGCGGCGCCCGCCGCTGCTGTGTGGCAGACCCCGACGCTCGGCGAACTCGGCGTGCTGGTGGCGATGGGCGCGCTCGGCACCTGCGGCCAGTATCTCTACGTCCGTTCCTACCGCGTCGGCGAGGCGTCGGTGGTCGCGCCGTTCAACTTTTTGCAGCTGCCGTTCGCGGCGGGGTTCGGCTTCGTCCTGTTCGGCGAAACCCCCGGCTGGTCGACCCTGGGGGGCGGCGTGGTGATCGTCGCTTCGGTGCTCTACATCATGCGCCGCGAGGCGATCGTGCACCGCAAGGTTCCGCCGCCGGTGCCGCCCGCCGAATAGGCCTCAGACGTCGGGAATGCCGTCCTTGAGAATGCGGTCGACGAAGGCGGGGACGATCTCGGTCGCCGGACCGTAGATCGCCTCGGCGAACAGGGTCGCGCCCTGGCTCGGTTCGAGGTTGAGCTCCACCGAGTGGGCGATGCCGCGATAGCGCACGTGCTGGACGAATCCCGCCGCCGGATAGACGTTGCCCGAGGTGCCGATCGAGACGAACAGGCGGCAGGTGTCGAGGGTCTCGTAGATCTTGTCCATTCCGAGCGGCATCTCGCCGAACCACACCACGTGGGGGCGCATGCCGTTCTTGCGGCCGCAGTGCGGGCAGGGGGTGGTGGTCTGTAGGCTGTCGGACCAGTTCATCAGCGCTTCGCAGTATTCGCACCGGACCTTCAGCAACTCGCCGTGCATGTGGATGAGGTTCTGCGAACCGGCGCGCTCGTGCAGGTCGTCGATGTTCTGGGTCACCAGCAACACCTCGCCCGGCCACTCGCGTTCGAGCCGCGCCAGCGCCTCGTGCGCCGCGTTCGGCACCACGCCCGGCTCCTTCAATCCGGCGCGGCGGGCGTTGTAGAACTCCTGCACGCGGGAGGGATTGCGGGCGAAGGCCTCGGGCGTCGCCACGTCCTCGATCCGCACCTTGGCCCAGATCCCGTCGCTGTCGCGGAAGGTGTCGAGGCCGGATTCCTTCGAGATTCCGGCGCCGGTGAGGATGACGATAGTGGATTCGGCTTCGGTCATTGCGGCTCTCCCTGGGTTCGGCGAAATCCTAACGCGCGGCGATCAGAGGGGGAAGCGCACTTCCTCGGCGTAGGTCGCTCCCTTGGGCGACAGCGTGCTGGAATACAGCACCACCGCGTCGGCGACGAAGGGTTCGCAGGCGACCAGGGCGTGCTCGGTGAGGAAGGTCTGGAGGCGCTCCGGCCGCACGCCCGAGAACCGCGCCAGGGTGACGTGCGGGCGGTAGCGCCGCGTCTCCGGCGCGCAGACCTCGGAGGCGACGACCAGGCTCTCCACCCGCTTGTGCAGCTCGGCGAGTTCGGCGCTGCGCTCGACCTCGGCCCATAGGGTGCGGGCGCGGTGCGAATCGCCGCCGAACGACAGCCCGGCGATGCGCACCGTGACCGGCGGATGCTTCAGCGTGTCGAGCGAGGCGGCGATCGCTTCGGCATCGGGCTCGGTCACTTCGCCGATGAAGCGCAGGGTGATGTGGTAGTTCTCCGGCGCCACCCAGCGCGCGCCGGGCAGGCCGCCCTGGGCGCGGGCGAGGGTTTC
>LUYR01000356.1 GCA_001603335.1 Rhodospirillales bacterium Alpha_05
CCAAGGCGCAGGCGGTCTGCGCCCGCGCGGCGGAGGATAACGGCGTGCGCAGGCGCGTCGTCACCGCCGGCGAATGCACCGCCGAGCGGCTTTGCCAGCTCGCCGCGACCGCCCAGCGCCCACTGATCGTGATGGACTGCGAGGGCGCGGAGCTCGCGCTGCTCTCCGATGCCGCGATGCCGCACCTCGCGCACGCCGACATCCTGGTCGAATGCCACGACTTCCTCGACCGGAGCATCACCCCCACCCTGACCGCGCGGATGCAGCCGGATCACGCCGTCGACCTCGTTCTCGAAGGGCCGCGCCACCCGACGGCGTTCGAGTTCCTGCAACCGCTCTCCACCCTCGATCGCTGGCTCGCGGTGTGCGAGTACCGCCCCGAGACCATGCACTGGCTCGCCGCCTGGGCGAACCGCACCTGACCCACAGGAGGGATTCATGGACTATGTGAAATTCGGTTCCACCGGCCTCGACGTCTCGCGTATCTGCCTCGGCTGCATGACCTACGGCGTGCCCGAGCGCGGCACCCATCCCTGGACCCTCACCGAAGAGAACAGCCGCCCGCTCCTGAAGCAGGCGCTCGACCTCGGCATCACCTTCCTCGACACCGCCAACGTCTATTCCGACGGCACCTCGGAGGAGATCGTCGGGCGCGCGATCAAGGACTTCTGCCACCGCGACGACATCGTCCTCGCCTCCAAGGTCTGCCAGCGCATGCGCCCCGGCCCGAACGGCGCGGGCCTTTCGCGCAAGGTGATCCTGCGCGAGATCGACGCCAGCCTGAAGCGCCTCGGCACCGACTACCTCGACCTCTACCAGATCCACCGCTGGGACTACGAAACCCCGATCGAGGAAACCCTCGAGGCCCTGCACGACGTGGTCAAGGCGGGCAAGGCGCGCTACATCGGCGCGTCGTCGATGTACGCCTGGCAGTTCGCCCGCGCGGTCTACACCCAGCGGATGAACGGCTGGACCGAGTTCGTCAGCATGCAGGACCACGTCAACCTGTTGAACCGCGAGGAAGAGCGCGAGATGCTGCCGTTCTGCCGCGACGAGGGGATCGCGGTGATGCCGTGGAGCCCGCTGGCGCGCGGCCGCCTCGCCCGCGCCTGGGACGAGACCACCGACCGCATCGCCAAGGACGAATTCGGCAAGACCCTCTACCAGGAGGGCGACCGCGCCATCGTCGACGCCGTCGGCAAGGTGGCGGCGGAGCGTGGCGTGCCGCGCGCCCAAATCGCGCTGGCGTGGCTGCTGTCGAAAGACGCGATTACCTGCCCGATCGTCGGCGCGTCGAAGCCCCGCCACCTCGAAGACGCGGTGGCGGCGCTCGAGATCGACCTCACCGACGCGGAGATCGCCGCGCTCGAAGCCCCCTACGTGCCGCACCCTGTCGTCGGCTTCAAGTAATTCCGGACGCATGAAAAAAGCCCCCCGCACGCTGCCGTGCGGGGGGCTTTGCCTTGGCGTCGCGCTCAGATCAGCGCGGTGGAGAAGAACGGCACGAAGGTGATCAGCGCCAGCGCGGTGAACAGCGCGAGGAACAGGATCCCCGACTGTTTGACGAAGTCGGCGACGCTCACCTTCGACAGGTTGCAGACCAGCAGCATCACCGTCCCCACCGGCGGCGTGAGGCAGCCGATCGCGAGGTTGAGGATCAACACGATGCCGAAGTGCACCGGATCGATGCCAAGCTGCAACACCACCGGCATCAAGAGCGGCACCAGCACGATCATGATCGCGGTGCCCTCGATCAGCATGCCCAGCACCAGCAGCACCACGTTGACCACGATTAGGAACAGGTACTTGTTGGTGGTGAACTGGGTGATCAGCACCGCGAGCTTGTCGCCCGCGTGTTCGAGCGAGAAGATCCAGGCGAGCGCCGAGCTCGCCATGATCACCAGCAGCACCACCGCCGTCGACTTCGCGGTCTCGTGCAGGGCGCGGGTGACGTCGGCGACGGTCATCTCGCGGAAGATGAAGAAGCCGATGCCGATCACGATCGCCACCGCCACCGCGCCCGCTTCCGTCGGGGTGAAGACGTTGAGGCGGATGCCGCCGATGATCGCCACCATCAGGAACAGCGCCGGCCATGCGCCGATCAGGGTGCTCTTGGTCTCCGCCGCGCTCGGCCAGCTCGTCCGCGCCGGCTTGTAGCCCTTGCGACGCGCGATGAAGTAGACCGCTGCCATCAGCAGCACGCAGCAGAGCAGGCCGGGGAGAATGCCCGCCATGAACATCTTGCCGATCGAGACGTCGGCGACCAGGCCGTAGATGATCAGCGCGATGCCGGGCGGGATGATCGGGGTGATCAGCGATCCGGCGGCGGTGACGCCCGCGGCGAACGCGCGGTTGTAGCCCTGACGCTCCATCTCGGGGACCATCATCCGCGTCAGCATCGCCGCGTCGGCGAGGTTGGAGGCGCTGATGCCGCCGAGCATGGTGGAGAGCAGCACGTTGGCGAGGCCCATGCCGCCGGTGAGCTTGCCCACCAGCAAATCCGCAACCTTGAGCAGGCGATGCGCGATACCGGTGTAGCTCATCAGCGTGCCGAGCAGGATGAAGAACGGAATCGCCAGCAGCGAGGCGTTCTGGCTCGGTCCGATGAACTGCTGGATCGAGATCTGCATCGGCACCTTGCCGTAGAAGATGAAGTAGAACAGCACCGACGCGAACATCGCGATGAACAGCCGGACGTTCAGCGCGAACAGGCCGAGCATGAACGGAATCAACAGCATCCAGGCCATATCAGCGGTCTCCCGCCGCGGCGTCCTGCACCGCGAGCGGCGCCTCGGGCGCGTCGCCGGTGCATTCGCGGAAGTGGCGATAGACCCGCATCAGGGTGTAGACCGCCACCACCGAGCAGCCGACGGTCACCGCGATGTCGATCCAGAACCAGGAAATCTGCAAAATCTGGGTGAGCTTGTACTGCGCGCGCATCGACAGGCCGTAGGCGAGATACGCCATGTAGACCAGCACGGCGATCGAAGCCGCGCCGGTGATCATGTTGAGCGCAGCGCCCACGCGGCGCGGCAGGGCGTCGGGCAGCAACGGAATCGTCAGGTGCTGGTTCTCGCGCTCGGCGGCGATCGCGCCGAACATCACGATCCAGATCATCAACAGGCCCGACATTTCCTCGGTCCACTGCAGCGGCGCGTTGAAGACGTACCGCATGACCACCGCCGCGATGGTGATCACGACCAGAGCCAGGAGCGAGATCGCCGCCGCCCAGTTCCAGAGTTTTCCGAGATTGCGCATGTTACCCCCATCTCGACACGTAGAAGCCGGGGGCGGCTGGTGGAGCCGCCCCCGATCCGGTTACTTCGCGAGTTCGGCCTGGATCTGGTCGTACAGACCCGGAGTCCACTTCGGGAACTGGGTGTAAACCGCCTTCGCCTTTTCCTTGAAGGGCTTGATGTCCGGATAGATCACCGTGACGCCAGCTTCCTTCATCTTGCCAATCATCTGGTTGTCGAGCTCGGTGACGATCTTCTGGCTGTAGAGGCCGGTCTCGAACGCGGTCTCGTGGATCATCTTGAGCTGGTCGGGCGGCAGGGTCTCGAAGAAGGCTTCACCGCCCAGCCACAGCGAGGTGTTGGTGATGTAGCCGACCATGGAGAGGTACTTCGCCTGTTCGTGCAGCTTCTGGCCGTAGAGCACCGAGATCGGGTTCTCGACGCCGTCGATCAGGCCCTGCGTCAGCGCCGGATAGACTTCGCCCAGCGGCATCGGCGTCGGGGTCGCACCCATCGCCTCAATCGCCTTGATCTGCATCACGTTGTTCGGCACGCGGATCTTCATCCCCTTCATGTCGTCGGGGGTGTTGATCGGCTTTTTCGCGAGAATTTGGCGCACGCCGTAGAGGTAGTTGGACATCACGATGTGGATGCCCTTCTTCTTCAGCTCGGCATCCTTCTTCTTGAACCAGTCGCTTTCGTAGATCTTGAACAGCTTCTGCGGGTCGTCGGTGAGGTAGGGACCGAAGAGAATGCCGAGATCCTGGTCGAAGTCGACGAGGAAGCCGACGTCGGAGAGGGTGATGATGTTGAGACCCATCATCGCCTGCTCGGTGACGTCCTTCTTGGAGCCGAGCTGGGAGGAGGGATAGAGGTCGAGGGTGATCTCGCCCTTGCTGCGTTCGGCAAGGAGATCCTTCCAGTAGTGCATCGCCTTGTCGATCGGCTCGCCCGGATTGTTCTCGTACGCGACCTTGATCGTCACCGGCTTGGCGTCGGCGGCAGGCGCGCCCCAACCCAGCAGACCGGCGGCGGCGACCGCCAGCATCAGAAACTTCTTCATCGTGATCTCCCTTGTGTGGTCCGTGCACCGCTTGTGCGGCGTTCATGCGAACTTGCCGCCCTTTGCAGGGCGGGTACCCTACTCCGGCGCACCCTCGGTCAGAGGGTGACGCCGGTTTTGAACAGAACGATTTCGCCGATGCCGTTGACCTCGTTGCGGGTGGGCTTGCCCTCCGCGATTTCGAGGATCGTGGTGACGAAGGACTCCCGCATCTGGGCGACGCTGGCCGCCCCGGTGGCGATCGGCCCGGCGTTGAAGTCGATCCAGTGCGGCTTCTTCTCGGCAAGGTCGGAGTTGGTCGCCACCTTCACCGTCGGCACCACGCCGCCCAAGGGCGTGCCGCGGCCGGTGGTGAACAGCACCATGTGGCAGCCCGCAGCGGCGAGCGCGGTCACCGCCACGCCGTCGTTGCCGGGTGCGGAGAGGAGGTTGAGGCCGGGTTTCTTGAGCCGGTCGGTGTACTTCAGCACGTCGTGGACGATCGAGGTGCCCGCCTTCTGGGTGCAGCCCAGCGACTTTTCCTCAAGCGTCGAGATCCCGCCGTCCTTGTTGCCGGGCGAGGGGTTCTCGTAGATCGGCTGGTTGTTGGCGATGTAGTACTGCTTGAACTCGTTGATCAGCGCGACGGTCTTGTCGAACACTTCGGTCGATTCCGCGCGCGCCATCAGCAGTTGCTCCGCGCCGAACATCTCCGGCACTTCGGTGAGCACGGTAGTGCCGCCGATCTCGCACAGCCAGTCGGAGAACGCACCCAGGAGCGGGTTCGCGGTGATGCCCGAGAAGCCGTCCGAGCCGCCGCATTTGAGGCCGACGCGCAGGCGCGCGGCGGAGACCGGGGTGCGCTTGTCGTCCGCCATCACCGCCGCAAGGTCGCGGCAGGCCTCGAGCGCGGCGGCCATTTCGTCGCCGACTTCCTGGCTGGTAAGGAAGCGCACGCGGCGCGGATCGGGCGGATTCAGCCCTTCCTGGAAGTACTTGCGGGTGTTGTTCTCGCAGCCCAACCCGAGGATCAGCACGCCGCCCGCGTTGGGGTGGAGCGCGTAGTTCTGGAGGATGCCGCGGGTGTTGGCGAGGTCGTCGCCCAACTGCGAGCAGCCGTAGGGATGGGCCAGGACCTTGACCTCGCAGCCGTCGGGCAGCAGGCGCTGGCGGTCGACCTGCTTCGCGATGTTCTGCGCCAAACCGTTGATGCAGCCGACCAGGGGAATGATCCAGAGGTCGTTGCGGATGCCGATCTGGCCGTCGATGCGCTCGAACGCCTGGATCGTCGGCGCGGGACCGGCTTCCACCTTCGGCACCGCCGCCGGACCGCCCGCGTAGGCGTAGTCGACGATGCCGCCCAATGCGGTCTTGAGGTTGTGGACGTGGACGTGGCGGCCCTTGGCGATCGGCTCGCGGGCAAGCCCGATCACCGCGCCGTATTTGATCACCGGCTCGCCTTCGGCGATGTCCTTGAGGGCGAACTTGTGGCCCTGCGGGATGTCGTCGCCGACGGTGACGCCGTAGCCCGACGCCTCCGCGCCCTTGGCGATCGGCTCGAGGGCGACCGCGACGGTATCGTCGGCATGAATCTTGAGAACCCGGTTCATCGCATCAAACCTCCGAAAGCCAGCGTTCGAGAACCGCGAAGCTGAACCGCGCGTCGGTGAGGCGG
>LUYR01000357.1 GCA_001603335.1 Rhodospirillales bacterium Alpha_05
ACCGGTCCGGCAGCCTTCCACAAATCCATAGATTCGAAGCGGTTTTTTCTAACCTTTGGGTGGGAAAACCGGCGGATTCGAACCTACCCCCGGTGGCGCTAATGTTTCCAAATCACTTGAGAACCCCTCGCATATCCAGATTTCTTGAACTGCGATCCAAAGGTTGCCGCACCACCCCTCGGAGGGGTATTTTTCCCTGGCCCCAAGAAGGGGGACAAGGGGGAGGGGAAATCCCCCCTGCCATCGCAGCGCCCCGGGGGGTCGGGGCTGCGCGGTCGTACAGCAGTAGGGAATGAGCATGTACCAGATCATTCGGTGCGAGCAGTTTTCCGACGTGACCTTCCTCTGGGAGGTTCTCGCCCCCGACATCGCACAGGCCGCGCAGCCGGGTCAGTTCGTAATGCTGCGCCTTTACGAGGGTGGCGAGCGCATTCCGCTGACCGTCGCCGACTTCAACCGCGAGACCGGCACCATCACCATGGTGATCCAGGCGCTCGGCAAGACCACGCGCGAAATGCGCGACCGCTATCGCGTCGGCGACAGCTTCCTCGATTTCGTCGGCCCGCTCGGCCTGCCCGCCCACCTCGACAAGGTCGGACACGTAGTGTTCGTCGGCGGCGGCCTCGGCGTCGCGCCGATCTATCCGCAGCTCCGCGTCGCCAAGGAGAAGGGCAACCGCACCACCGGCATCATGGGCTTCCGCACCAAGGACCTGATCTTCTGGGAAGACCAGTTCAAGTCGCAGTGCGACAATCTGCTGATCTGCACCGACGACGGCTCCTACGGCCGCCCCGGCTTCGTCACCGACGCGCTCAAGCATGTGCTCGAAACCGACAAGCCCGACATGGTGGTGGCGATCGGCCCGCTGCCGATGATGAACGCCTGCGTCGAGGTCACCCGCCCGTTCGGCGTCAAGACCATGGTTTCGCTCAACACCATCATGGTGGACGGAACCGGGATGTGCGGCTCCTGCCGCGTCACCGTGGACGGCAAGGTCAAGTTCGCCTGCGTCGACGGGCCGGACTTCGACGGCCACGCGGTCGACTTCAAGGAACTGCTGCTCCGCCAGAAGCGCTTCAAGAGCGAGGAAAGCCAGGCGAACGACCAGTTCGCCCACGTCTGCAACCTCGACAAGGTGCTGATCCAGGAAGGCAAGCGCACCTACAAGAAGATGGCCGAGGTCTCGCCGCACCAGGTGCCGATGCCCGAGCGCGACGCCGCCGAGCGCGCCACCAACTTCGAGGAGGTCAACCTCGGCTACTCCGCCGAAGACGCCTTCCGCGAGGCCGAACGCTGCCTGCAGTGCCGCAACCCGAACTGCGTCTCCGGCTGCCCGGTGGGCGTGGACATCCAGGGATTCGTCCGCAGCCTCTTGGTCCACGACCTCGAGGGCGCGCTCAAGGTGATCTACGAATCGAGCCTCTTCCCCTCGATCTGCGGCCGCGTCTGCCCGCAGGAGAGCCAGTGCGAGGCGCAGTGCCTGCTGGCGAAGCGGATGGAGCCGGTGGCGATCGGCCGCCTTGAACGCTTCATCGGCGACTACGCCCGCCCGCCCAAGGCGGTGCCGCTCAAGTTCGCCAAGCCGCTCGGCAAGGTGGCGGTGGTGGGCTCCGGCCCCGGTGGCCTCGCGGCGGCGGCCGACCTCGTGCGCTTCGGCGCGGAGGTGACGGTCTACGAGGCGCTGCATGTGCTGGGCGGCGTGCTGCAATACGGCATTCCGCCGTTCCGCCTGCCGCGCGACATCATCGAGCGCGAAATCCAGCGCCTCAAGGACTTCGGCGTCACCTTCCTCACCAACAAGGTGATCGGCAAGACCTTCACCGTGCCGCAACTGCTTGAGGAAAAGGGCTTCGACGCGGTGTTCATCGCCGCGGGCGCGGGCGCGCCGAGCTTCCTCGGCATCCCCGGCGAATACGCGGGCCGGGTCTACTCGGCCAACGAGTTCCTCACCCGCGTCAACCTGATGGCGGGCAACACCTTCCCGATCGTCGACACGCCGGTGAGCATCGGCGAGAGCGTGGTGGTGATCGGCGCGGGCAACACCGCGATGGATTGCCTGCGCGTCGCCAAGCGCCTCGGCGCGCCCAAGGTCCGCTGCGTCTACCGCCGGTCGGAAGACGAAGCCCCGGCGCGCAAGGAAGAACTCCGCCATGCCAAGGAGGAAGGCATCGAGTTCTACTTCCTGCACGGCCCGGTGGAAATCAAGACCGACGCCGACGGCAACGTCGTCGGCATGCAGGTGGAGCGGATGGAACTGGGCGAAGCCGACGAGAAGGGCCGCCGCAAGCCGATCCCGACCGGCGTGTTCGTCGACCTCGACTGCGACACGGTGATCTATGCGCTGGGCACCAACGCCAACCCGGTGGTAGCGAGCACCGCCCCCGCCCTGGTGCGCAACAAGTGGGGCTACATCATCGCCGACGAACAGAGCCAGGCGACGACGATGCCGAAGGTGTTCGCGGGTGGCGACATCGTCACCGGCGGCGCCACGGTGATTCTCGCCATGGGCGCCGGCCGCCGCGCCGCGCGCGCCATCGGCGCCTACCTCCAAGACCGCGAAAAGGCCTGGCCG
>LUYR01000358.1 GCA_001603335.1 Rhodospirillales bacterium Alpha_05
CGGGCGCGACGCCGATCGAGCGCCAGGTGATCGCGCGGAACAGCGCGAGATCGCTTTTCACCATCGCGATCCGCAGGATCGACAGGCGCTGGTCGCGGACCGCGAACGCCTGCGCCCGCGCCGCGGCTGCCTCGCGCTGCTCCTGCAGCACGGCGTTGGCGACGAGCGCCGCGAGCACCGCGGCGACGACGACGATCCCGGGGGAAACCATGAGTTTCCAGCGCAACGGCCAATCGCGAAACTTCAACACCATACCGACACCCTCCCGCGTCCGGGACACAACCATAAATAACTCTACGGAGTCCTGCGCACGCTCGCCAGAGGGGAATCGCCGATCCCGCGCCGAAGCGGAAATTCCTTATGGAATCCCGCGTCGGACCGGGCCATTCTGGAGGCCCTCAGCCGCGCGGGCCGCCCGATGTCGATGACATTCATCCATTTCGCCTTTCTCGTCGCAACCGTGGCTCTCGCCCTCGGCCTCGGCGCGCGCGCGGGGCGCAAGACCCGCACCGCGGAAGGCTTCAGCCTCGGCGGTCGCTCCTCGGGCGCGGGGGTGGTCGCGGGCGGCATCGCCGGCACCGTGATCGGCGGCGCGGCGACCATCGGCACCGCCCAGCTCGCCTACTCCATCGGCCTCTCGGGCTGGTGGTTCACCCTGGGCTCGGGCATCGGCTTCTTGATCATCGGCACCTTCTACGCCCGACCGCTGCGCCACTCCGGCCTCGAGACCGTCTCCCAATACCTCGCGCGCACCTACGGCCCCGCCGCCGGGCCGATCGCCAGCCTCGCGTCGTCCCTCGGCATCCTGTTCTCGGCGGTGGCGAGCGCGCTCGCGGCGATCCCGATGATCGCGGCGATGACCGGGCTTTCGCCGCTGGTCTCCGCGGTCGCGATCGTGGTGCTGGTGGTGGCCATGGTGGCGTTCGGCGGCCTGCGTTCGGCGGGGGTCGCCGGACTGTTCAAGATGCTGGTGCTGTGGACGACGCTGTTCGCGGCGGGCGGCATGGCGGTGGTGACCCTCAACGGCCTGCCGGATTTCTCCCAGCGCTTCCCCGAAATGCCATGGTTCAGCCTGTTCGGCCGCGGCGTGTGGCAGAGCCTCGGCAACGTGTTTTCCCTGATCGTCGGGATCATCTGCACCCAAACCTACATCCAGGCACTCTACGCCGCCTCGGATTCCCGCACCGCGGCGGTGGGCGCGTATACCGCCGCAGCGATCACCATTCCGGTCGGCCTGCCCTCCGTGGCGGTGGGCATGGCGATGCATGTGCTCCACCCGGAAATCGCACCCATCCTCGCCCTGCCGATGTATCTGGTGGAGGCCCTGCCCGCCCCCGTGGCGGGCATCGCCATCGGCGGCCTGATGCTTTCGGTGGTGGGGTCGATCGCAGGGCTTACGCTGGGCATCGGCACGATGATGTCGCGGGACATCGGCCAGGCGGTTCTCGGCCTCAGCCGCGACCGCGACATCCTCCGCCTCAACCGCGCCTGCGTGGTGGCGGTCACGATCGTGGCGGCATGGATCGCCCTCACCCATTTGGACAGTTACGTCCTCGACTGGAACTACATGTCGATGGCGTTGCGGGGCGCGGGATTGTTCCTCCCCCTCACCCTGGCGGTGTTCGCGCCGGGGCGGCTGCCGCCCGCCTGGGGGATCTGGGCCATGGCCCTGGCCACCATCGCGGCGGTTGGGTCCAAGCTGGTGCCCGGTTTCGCCGTCGCGCCGCTCTACGCCGGCCTCGTCACCAGCGCCGTCGTCGTCGGCACGGGTCTGGTCATCGGCAATCTGCGCCGCACGCAACCGCCGGTGCAACCGCGCGATCTTTAGCCCCGAGTCGCATCCGAAATACCTGCATAGCGGGTTACGGGATCTGCCCCAACCCCTCCAAACCGCTGCCTAGAATTTTAAATTTGAAACCCACCCCTGATTCCGTCACATTCCCGCCGGGTAATTCCTAATCCCTTCGCGTACTAAAACACCTACTTTTAGCGGTGATGACAATGTCATTGGTAAAAAAACCTTCGCATGCCGACCAAACTCTACGGCAGCGCATTCCTGATCATGGTCCTCATCGCCGTGATGGCCGCGACCTCATGGTCCGCCTTCCGCGACATCGGCCGGGCGTTCACCTCGGTCCAACTGGCCTCGCAGATCTCCCAGCTTGCCCAGACCGGCCAGTTCGAAATGGCGGGCGCGGGCTACGGCAACCTCGGCGTCTCCAAAGCGCAGAGCGAGGCCGACCTGGCGACCTACGAAAAAACCAGCGTCGCCAAGCGCACCGCCAGCATCGCCGCGCTCAAGAAGGCGGTGGAAGTCTCCGCCAACGCGGGCGAGACCGAGCGCAAGCTGCTCGGCGCGATGCTCGAAAAGGTCCAGGCCTACAGCGCGCTGAGCGACCAGGGCATCGCCATCCGCCACGCCTACCTCGATCGCCAGACCGAGCTTTTCGCCATCGCTCCCAAGCTCAGCGAGGCCTTGCAGTACGCGCAGCAACAGGCGATCGCCCATGAGCCGCTGCTGGTGTCCTCCCTGCTCTCCGCCAACAACAACCTCACCGGCGCGCGCACCTACTTGATGCGCTTCATCCTCACCAACGACCCGGAAGACGCGCAGAAGCAGAACGCCGCGCTCAAGACCGCGCAGGCGGCGGTGAAGATGGCGATGGGCGTGGCGAGCGGCTCCAGCCTCGAATCCGCCCTCGAAGCCATCAACACCACCGCCGACGCCTACGACGCCTCCGCCCAGGCGCTGATGAGGCTCGCGATCCAGAGCAACGACCTCTGGTACAACCAGGCGCGCGTCGTCCGCGGCGAACTTAACGTCGCCACCGATGCCGCGATCCAGCACATGGCCAATGCCTCCGAGGCGGCGTCGATCGAAGCCGCCAACACCCTCACCCACGCCTCGTCGGTCCTCGGCGGCGTAGCGATCCTGGTGTTCCTGGTGGTGATCTCGCTCAACGTCCTGACGGTGCGGCTGGTGGCCAAGCCGATCGTCGAGGTCACCGCGATCATGGACCGGCTCGCCCACGGCGACAAAACCATCGAGGTCCCCTACCGCGAACAGAGCGACGAAGTCGGCGGCATCGCCCAGGCGGTGCAGGTGTTCAAGGAGAACGCCCTCAAGCTCGACGAGATGACCGCCGCGCAGGAAGCCCTGGCGGCCCAAGCCGCCGCCGACAAGACCGCGGCTATGAACGCGCTCGCCGACGCGATGCAGGCGAGCATCAAGGGCATCGCCCAGTCGGTGGCGAGCGCCGCCACCCAGATGCACCACACCGCCTCGTCGCTCACCGGCATCGCGCAGGAAACCACGTCGCAGGCCACCTCGGTCGCGGCCGCCACCGAGCAGGCGAGCAACAACGTCGAGACCGTCGCGAGCGCGGCGGAGGAACTCACCTCGTCGATCCAGGAAATCGGCCGCCAGGTCTCCGCCGCCGCCGACGTGGCGGCCTCGGCGGTGACCCAGACCGAGCGCACCAACGTCCTGGTCGCCAACCTAGCCCAGGCCGCGAACCGCATCGGCGAGGTGATCAACATGATCACCGACATCGCCGACCAGACCAACCTCCTGGCCTTGAACGCCACCATCGAGGCGGCACGGGCGGGCGACGCGGGCAAAGGCTTCGCGGTGGTCGCGGGCGAGGTGAAGAACCTCGCCAACCAGACCGCGCGCGCCACCGAGGACATCTCGAAGCAGATTGGCGGGGTCCAGGCCTCGACCGAGGAAGCGGTACACGCGATCCACTCGATCTCGGAGACCATCGGCCAGATCAGCGGCATCCAGGCGACCATCGCCTCGGCGGTCGAGGAACAGACCGCCGCCACCAACGAGATCGCCCGCAACGTCGAGCAGGCCGCCTCGGGCACCCGCGACGTCTCCGCCCATATCGTCCACGTCACCGAGGCCGCCGGGCGCGCCGGCATCGGCGCCGAGGAACTCCTCGGCGCGGCGGGGGAACTCGCGCAGCAGGCCGAACGCCTCGACACCGAGGTCGAGGACTTCATCGCGCGCATCCGCGCCGCCTGACCTCCCGGCCCCCACAGGTCCAGGCCTCCGCCCTTCGGCGGGGGCCTTTTTTCTTTGGGGACCGCCGGAAGCGCCTCCCCTTCCGAGTCCCGCCCACCGCCCCCCGCCCGAAACGGCGGGGTTTTGTTTTGCGCCCGCGTCGGGACGGCGCAGACCGGCGCAACCTGAGGGCTTGGGGGAACTGTCGGT
>LUYR01000359.1 GCA_001603335.1 Rhodospirillales bacterium Alpha_05
CTCGAACGAGAACCCGCCGCGCCCGCCGCCGAAACCAGCGCCGCTGCTGTAGCCGCCGCCACCGAAGCCACCGGGGCCGCGTCGCCCGCCGAACGCGGCGGCGGTTTCGTTGCCGTCGGCATCGATTTCGCCGCGGTCGAAGCGCGCGCGCTTGTCCGGGTCGCCGAGGATTTCATACGCCTTGTTGATTTCCTTGAAGCGTTCCTCGGCCTTCGGATCGTCGGGGTTGCTGTCGGGGTGCGCGGTGCGCGCCTTGGCCCGGAAAGCCTTCTTGATTGCGGCGGCGTCGGCGGCTTTTTGCACGCCCAGTACCGAATAGGGATCGCGCGCGGCCATTCTTGGTCCTTCTTTTTGTCACATGAATTCCATCGACTCGGCGGTGCCGAGGGGTCCTTAAAGATGTATGCTGTTCAGGCGACAAGCGCCAGAGTCTTGCGAGGGCGGCGATTCCGTGAAAGACTTTTGCGCCGTCCGAGCGGGCGGTCTTTGCTTTTCCTGCACATCGATCGGATACCAGACATGACCGTGCTCCCGTGGTCGGAACCCTTCGACCTTTTCGCTTCCTGGATGAAGGATGCGGCCGCCAAGGAGATCAACGATCCCGACGCGATGAACCTCGCCACCGTGGACGACCGCGGCCGGCCGTCGTCGCGGATGGTGTTGCTGAAGTCGGTGGACCCGCGAGGCTTCGTCTTCTACTCCAACCTCGAAAGCCGCAAGGGCCGCGAGCTCGCCGTCAACCCGTTCGTCGCGCTATGCTTCCATTGGAAGAGCCTGCGCCGCCAGGTGCGTGTCGAAGGCCCGGCGGAGCCGGTGAGCGACGAGGAGGCGGATGCCTACTACGCCTCCCGCGCCCGTGGCAGCCAGATCGGCGCCTGGGCGTCGCAGCAGTCCCGCCCGCTCGAAAGCCGCTTCGCGCTCGAAAAGCGGGTTGCCGAGTTCACCGCCAAGTTCGGCCTCGGCAAGGTGCCGCGGCCGCCGCACTGGTCGGGCTTCCGCGTGCTGCCGCAGCGCATCGAGTTCTGGACCGACAAGCCCTTCCGCCTGCACGAGCGGGCGGTCTACGTCCGCGAGGGCGAGGCCTGGACGATGGAAAAGCTCTACCCCTGAGGGGATGACGATGGCCGGCGAATACGACGTTTCCCAGTCACACGCGTTGATGCGCAAGGCGACCGTGCTTGCGGTCGCCACCGCGTGCCTGCTGATCCTGGTGAAGTTCGTCGCGTGGATTCTCACCGGCTCGCTCGCGATGCTCGCCAGCCTCGTCGATTCCGGCCTCGACGCCGCCGCCTCGCTGATCAACCTGATGGCGGTGCGCCACGCGCTCCAGCCCGCCGACCACGACCACCGCTTCGGCCACGGCAAGGCGGAATCCGTGGCCGGGCTCTGTCAGGCCGCGTTCATCGGCGGTTCCGCGGTGTTCCTCGGGATGGAGGCGGCGCGGCGCTTCGCCGCCCCGACGATCGTGCTGAACGAGGGCGTCGGCATCGGAGTGATGCTGTTCTCGATGGCCGCCACCCTCGGCTTGGTGCTGTTTCAGCGCTATGTGGTGAAAAAGACCCAGTCGCTCGCGATCGCCGCCGATTCGGCGCATTATGCAGGCGATATCCTGGTCAACGCGAGCGTCATCGCCGCATTCCTGTTCACCCGTTTCCTCGATTGGCCGTGGGTGGATTCGGTGTTTGCGGTGGGGATCGCGATCTATCTCGCGCGCAACGCCTGGAACATCGGTGTCGCCGCCTTCGACCAGTTGATGGACAAGGAACTCCCCGAGCCGGAGCGGGCGCGGATCACCGAGATCGCGCTCGCCGAGCCTGGCGCGCTCGCGATGCACGACCTGCGCACCCGGGTTTCCGGCCCCAACACCTTCATCCAGCTCCACCTCGAAGTCGCGCGGACGATGTCGGTGGTCGCCGCCCACGAGATCGCCAACCGCGTCGAAATCACCCTCGCCGCCGCGTTCGACAACGCCGAGGTGATCGTCCACATCGACCCGATCGGGATCGAGGAGCCGATTGCCAACCCGGCCACCCTGGAGCGCGTCGTCTCGTCCGAGCTGGAGCTCGGCGAATCCAACTGATCTCCTTGTTTTGACGGTGAAAAGTTTTCCCCGCCACCCCATATTCCAGGTATAATCATGGAACCCCCGAGGCGGGTGGAAACCGCCCGTTCGCAGGGGGTTCAGCCGGGAGGGAACAATGAGCATCAAAGACATCCTGGTCTACCTGGACACCGGCTCCGCGTGCGCCGAACGGGTCGACGTCGCGCTGCGCCTCGCCAAGACCTTCGACGCACGGCTGATCGGCCTGTTCGTCCGGTCGCTGCCCTACGTGCCGCACTTCGTCGCGGCGCAGATCGGGCCGGACATCTACGAAACCCAGAAGCGCGTCGCCGAACGCGAGGAAATGCTGGTGCGGAAGGCGTTCCTCGAACGCTGCGCCGAGGCCAACCAGCAGGGCGAATGGCGCTGCGACGAAGGCGACATGACCGAAACCGTCTGCCTCCACGCGAAATACGTGGACCTCGTGGTGATCGGCCAATTCAACCCCGACGACGACCATCGCGAAGGCGAGATGGGGATGGCCGACAACATCGTCATCGACGCAGGGCGGCCGGTCCTGGTGGTGCCCTACGCGGGCAAGTTCCCCACGCTCGGCACCAAGATCATGCTCGGCTGGAACGCCTCCCGCGAGTCCGTGCGTGCCGCCCACGACGCCCTGCCGTTCCTCAAGCGCGCCAACTCGGTCGAGGTGGTGGCCGCCAACCCGCAGGATTCCGAAGGCGTGCATGGCGACATCCCCTGCGCCACGATCTGCGCGCACCTGTCCCGCCACGGCGTGCCCGCGGTGGCAAAGACGGTCTACGCCGAGGACATGAACGTGGGCGCGATGCTGCTCTCGCGCGCCGCCGACGACGGCGTCGATTTGATCGTGATGGGAGCCTACGGGCGCTCCCGCTTCCGCGAACTCGTGCTCGGCGGCGTGACCCGTCACCTGCTCAACAACATGACCGTGCCGGTGCTGATGTCGCACTGACCGCGCCCTTCAAGAGGCAGGGTTCAGAAGGGCGCGGCGGAAGCCTCCGGCGCGCCCTTCTGCTTTGACACTGGCCGAAAATTCGGCCCAAAAACCTGTAAAAGATTTGTGGACATACCACATCTAAGGTTGGGAAACGGCACGACCATTTCCCGCAATCGCATCGGCCCAGGCGACCGGATGCGAGGCGCCAGATCGGCGCCGGTTCCGCCGGAGCGACGGAAACAACGTCTGCGGAGGATCAGTCATGAAGATCGGCATTTTTGGTGCGGGTGCTCTCGGCGGCTTCCTTGGGGCGAAGCTTGCCGCATCGGGCGAGGATGTGCACTTCATCGCCCGCGACAACAAGCTGAAGGCCATGCGGCTCAACGGCCTGACGGTGAAAAGCGAGACCTTCGGCAACGTCTACATCCCGAAGCCGCAAGTCACCAATGACCCGGAAGAGGTCGGCGCGTGCGACGTGGTGTTCCTCACCGTCAAGCTCTACCAGACCGACGAGGCGATCGCGATGCTGCCGCCGATGGTCGGCGCGGGCACGATCCTGATCTCGTTCCAAAACGGCCTCACCGCCCACGAACCGCTGATGAAGGCGTTCGGGCCGGAGATGGTGCTGGGCGGCGTCGCCTACACCATGGCCTATTCCGAATCCCCCGGCGTGGTGCAGCAGCTCGGGCATTGGGGCCGCTTCGTCATCGGTCGCTTCGAACCCGGCGCGACCGCACGCGGCGAGGCGATGGAGGAGGCGGCGCCGCAACTCCGCGCCGAGGCGATCAAGGACGTGCTGATCGAGGCCGGTCTCGAAGCCGAGGTGAGCAACGACATCCGCACCGAGATCTGGAAAAAGTTCGCCTACCTCGCGCCGCTCGCGGGGATGGCGGCGCTGCGCCGCCAACCGCTCGGCGAACTGCTCGCCGACCCGGACTCGAAGAAGATGCTCGAAGACGCGATCATGGAGGTGATCCACGTGTCGAGCACCCGCGGGCTCCAGCTCGACGCCTCGCTCAAGGGCAACATCATGATGATGTTCAGCCACATGCCGCCCGAGATGGGAACCTCGGCGCTGGTCGACATGCTCTACGGCAATCGGCTCGAGGTGCCGTGGCTCTCGGGTGCGGTCAGCCGCTTCGGCCACGAGAAGAACGTGCCGACGCCGATGCACGACGCGATCGCCACCGCGCTCAAACCCTGGTCGTGATCTCGGCATAAAAAAACGCCCCCGGTTTCGGGGGCGTTTTTCGGTTCACGCGGTGGCTTCGAGGCCGCGGCCGCCGTGGCGCAGCGACCATTCCACCGGATCGTGGAGGAAGTCGCGGACTTCCTGAATGGTTTCCTTGGCGAAGTAGCCGCCGTCTTCCGCGGCTTCGAGCACGTCCCACCAGGTGGCGAGGTAGTGGAGCGTGACGCCCGCTTCCTCGAGGATCTTGAGCGCACCGGGGAACACGCCGTAGAAGAACACCACCAGAGAATGGGCGCATTCGAGGTCGGCGTCGCGCAGGGCGTTGACGAAGTTGATCTTGCTCGAGCCGTCGGTGGCGAGGTCCTCGACCAGGAGAACGCGCTGGCCGGGCTTCGGATCGCCCTCGATCTGCGCGTTGCGGCCGAAGCCCTTGGCCTTCTTGCGGACGTACTGCATCGGCAGGTCCATCGCGTCCGCCATCCACGCGGCGTAGGGGATGCCCGCGGTCTCGCCGCCGACGATCGCGTCGATCGACTCGAAGCCGATCTTGGAATAGATCAGCTGCTTGGCGCGCTCGGTGATTTCACGGCGCGCGCGGGGGAACGAGATCACCTTGCGGCAGTCGATGTAGACCGGGCTGACCCACCCGGAGGTCAGGGTATAGGGCTGTTCCGGGCGAAAGTTGACCGCGCCGATTTCGATCAGGATGCGCGCCACGATCTGGCCGGTTCGGCGTTGTTCCGAGGTGCGGGAAGCGGTGGACATGTCGGTATCCTTCTAGGTCGGCGGGGGCGGAGGTTGTGTTTTTAGGCCGAAGCGGCGCGCCTGACAATGGCTTTGGCGGCGGCGCACGCCCCGACCTTTGAGCGCGCGCCGATATACGGCTTTTTTTCGGCCGCGAAAAGCGATATCGCTGTTCGCGGACCCCCGCCGCACCGCGCGGCACGCGCCAACATGAGGGCAACGCCTTGGCACAACGGCAAATCTGGGCGCTGATCGACGACCGGGCGGGAAACACCGGCCAGACCCTCGGCGTCGCCGAGGCGCTCGGGTACGATTTTCGCCAGATCCGCGTCGACTACGCGCCGACGGTGCGTTTGCCGAATTTCCTGCGCGGTTCCAGCCTGCTCGGCGTCAATGCCGAGTCGCAGGCCCGCCTCAAGGGCGAACCCGACCTGCCCGCCTTGGTGATCGCCGCCGGACGCCGCCTCGCGCCCGTAGCGCGCTGGGTCAAGGCGCAAGGGCAGGGCACCGCGCTCTGTCAGATCATGGATCCGGGCTGGCCGGGGCGCGGCGACTTCGACCTGATCGCGATCCCCACCCATGACGGCAAGGCGATCCGTGGCGGCAACGTCCTCCGCACTCTCGGCGCACCGCACCGCATCGCCGCGCCACGCCTTGTC
>LUYR01000360.1 GCA_001603335.1 Rhodospirillales bacterium Alpha_05
CATGCCGATGAACGCCGAACTCCAGTCGTAAAGCGCTTCGTTATCGGCGGCGGCGAGCGCGTTGACGATCTCGCGCGGCTTCGAGAGGTTGATCGCGGTGTTGTCGAGCTCGTCGAAGAATTCCGCGAGCCGGGTCGCCACCAGCCGCCGCCCCTCGGCGCGATGCGCGGCGAAGTTCTCGGCGTCGAGCTGCCGCAATTGGTCGAGCGCGACGAGATTGAGACCGGCGAGGGCGACGATCGCGACCAGGACGATCGCGATCAGGCGAAATCGGAACGACATCGGTGCCTAACGCTTTCCGTAAACGGCGCGGACGGGATCGTAGAGTGCATCCCCGTGGATTTGGAAACCCGCGGTATCCCAGCCGAAAACCGCATGCATCTTGCGGCAGAACGGATGATCGGGCGGCAGCGCCGCGAGCGCTTCCTGGACCCGCCGCGCGGTCTCGGGGTCGAGACGGCGGGAGGCGACCACCGCCACCATCGGAATCGGGTCGGATTGCGCGATCACCTTGAGCGCGTCGCCGGTGCGGTGGCGAATGCCGTAGTAGACGTCGTCGGCGAGCGCGCCGCCGTCCACCGCGCCGCTCAGCAGCGCCTCGACGATTCGGTCGTGGCGCTTGAGGAAGAACACCTTGGCGAGGTCGTGGTCGGGGTCGACGCCGTTCTTGCGCAGTAGGTAGCTCGGGTAGGCGTAGCCCGAGGTCGAGCCGGGGTCGGTGAAGGCGAAGCGCTTGCCCTTGAGGTCGGCGATGGAGTCGATGCCGCTGTTGGCGGCGACGACGATCACCGAGTGGTAGTAGGGGGCGACCTTGCCGGTGGCGACGCTGCGGTTGACGTAGGTGGCGAGGTAGCGGGTTCCGGGGACTTCGTCGACCACCTGGACGTAGTTGAGCGCCCCGAGCCAGGCGAGATCGAGCGATCCCTCCGCGAGGCGCGCCGCGGTCTCGGTGTAGTCGCGGGTGATCACCACGCTCACCGGTTCGCCGAGGCGCTCGGTCAGATATCCGCCGAGTTCCTGCATGACCGCAAGCAACTTATCCGGGTCGCTGGACGGGAACGCACCGAAGCGGAGTTCCTTGGCCGCGGCGGGGAGCGGCGCGACCAGGGTGGCGAACAGGGCGGACAGGGCGAAGATGGATTTCAGCAACCGGCAGTTCCTCGAGAAATTCCTCCAGCCAACAGATTAGCATGTGCTGGGGAATATCCAGTCGAAGAACCGCCGATTCTGCGCAAATCCGGGGAAATCCTTCAAGGTCCTTTGGAAAGCCTGCGCACCGGGTCGTAAAATCGGTCGTCGCGCTCGGCAAACCCTGCGGCGTTCCAACCAAGAGTTGTGCGCATCGCGGCGCAGAACGGGTCTTGCCCGCCCATCCGCAACAGCGCCGCCTTGACCTTGGCGACGGTGTCGGCGGGGAGGCTGCCCGAGGAGACGATCGCGTCGAGGGGGATCGGCTCGGACCGGGCGAGGATGCGCAACGCGTCGCCATGGGCGCGGCGCGCGGAGAAGTAGGTGCCGTCGGAGATCGCGCCCGCATCCACCGCGCCCGCGAGCAGCGCCTCGACGACGCGGTCGTGGCGCTTGAGGAACACCACGCTGGCGAAATCCGCGTCGGGGTCGATGCCGTGGTCGGCGAGCATGCGGTGGGGAACCGCATAGCCCGAGGTCGAGGCCCGGTCGGTGAAGGCGAAGCGTTTGCCACGGATGCCGTCGAGAGTCGCGATGCCCGAGGCGGTGGTGGCGACCACGTAGGACTGGTAGAACGGCGTCACCTTTCCGGTGTTTTCGTTGCGCTCCATGTAGGTGACGAGGTAGCGCGCGGACGGGACGTCGGAGGCGAGGCGGACGTAGTTGAGGGTGTTGACCCAGGCGATGTCGACGGTGCGGTCGCGCACCCGCTGGGCGAGCTCGTCGTAGTCGCGGGTGACCACGGGGGTGTAGGTGTCGCCGGTTTCCGCCGCGAGATAGTCGCCGAGCACCCGCATCACCGCGTAGAGCTTCGCCGGGTCGTTGGAGGGAAAGATCCCGAGCCGGACTTCCGCCGCCGATGCGGACGCGCACATTGCGAGCAGGGCAAGGGCCGTGGCTGCGAATCCGCGCATCGCGAAATCTCCGGGTGGCGGCAGGACGGGTAGACTAACACGCGGAATTACATTTCGCCAATGCCACCCGTCCGTGTTGCCGTGCATCATGCACGCATTCGCTCCAGGAGCCGGTCGAGGAATGCGTCGCAGGCGGCGATCTGGCTGATTTCGATGAACTCGTCGGGCTTGTGCGCCTGGTCGATGTCGCCCGGGCCGCAGATCACCGTCGGCATGTCCCAGCGGGTCTGGAACAGCCCGGCCTCGGTGCCGAAGGCGACCTTGCCGTAGGAGTTCGCGCCGGAGAGCTGGCTGACCATGTGGACGATCGGGTCGTTGGGGTCGGTGTCCGAGCCCGGCACCGAGGAGAGGATTTCCCACGAGAAGCCGCAGGAGGGGTGGATCGCCTTCATCCCGGGTTCGAGCTCGGCGGCGACGTAGGCCTTGATTTCGTCGAGCATCGCCTGGCGGTCGTCTTGCGGGATGGCACGGATTTCGAAGTCGAAGCAGCAGTCCTGGGGCACGATGTTGAGGGCGGTGCCGCCCTCGATCAGGCCGGTGTGGACGGTGGTGTGGGCGATGTCGAACATCGTGTCGAACGGCCCTTCCTTGCTTTTTCGTCGCGCCATGGCTTTGAGGAAGGCGATCAGCTCGGCGGCGTATTCGATCGCGTTGACGCCGGTGGGGGCGAGGGAGGAATGGCACTCGAAGCCCTTCACCCGCACCCGCACGTTGACCTTGCCCTTGTGCGCGAGCATCGGCCGCATCAGGGTCGGCTCGCCGACGATGCACATCTCGGGAATCACCGGCAGGCCCTTCATGTCCTCGATCAGCGAGCGCACGCCGATGCAGCCGACCTCCTCGTCGTGGGAGAAGGCGATGTGCAGCGGCTTGGCGAGCTTGGCCGACGCGAACTTCGGCAGCGCGGCGAGGGCGGCGGCGAGGAAGCTCTTCATGTCCGCACAGCCGCGCCCGTAGAGGCGGCCGTTCTTCTCGGTGACGGCGAACGGGTCGGTCGCCCAGTCCTGGCCGTCCACCGGCACCACGTCGGTGTGGCCGGAGAGCACGATGCCCGGAACCTCGGCGGGGCCGATGGTGACGAGGATGTTGCCCTTGGTCTTCTCGGCGTTGAAGGTCCGCCGCGTCGTCGCGCCGAAGCGGGCGACGTAGGCTTCGACCCAGTCGATCAAATCGAGGTTGGAGTCGCGGCTGACGGTGGGGAAGGCCACGAGAGTCTTGAGGATTTCAATGGTGTCGAGGGAGTCCGACGACATTTTGGGGTCTGCTCGCTGTTGTGAAACTATGCCTGGGAGCGCGCGAAATCGGCGATCACGCCGATCAGGCGTTCGATCGCGGCCTTGGTCGCGGCGAAGTCGGCGGTCTTCGCGAAGGTGGTCTCGTTCATGTAGAGGCGGCGGTTGATCTCGACCTGGAGGCTGTGGCGCTTCGCCGCCGGGTCGGCATAGGCGCGCACCAGCTCGACGCCCTTGTAGGGGTCGTTGATCGCGACCTCGAAGCCCTGGCCGCGCAGGCAACCCGCCACGAGGTTGGTGAAGGCGGGCGAGGCGGTGGTGCCGTCGCGGTTGCCGAGCACGAAGTCGGCGCGCGGCAGGCCTTCGCCCTCCGGTGCGTTGGGGCCGGAGAACTCGGGCATCGAGTGGCAGTTGATGTGGTAGACCGTGCCGAACGCCGCGTGGCGCTCGTCGAGCAGGTGCTTCAGCGCGGCATGGTAGGGGCGGTAGAAGGTGTCGATGCGCGCCTGCGCTTCCGCCACCGAAAGCTTGCGGTCGTAGATCGGCTGGCCGTTGGAGGCGAGCCGCCAGATCAGCCCGAGGCCGCATTCGGTCTTGATGCTGGGTTCCAGGGGCTCGGGCCAGGTTTCGTCGAGCAGGCCCTGGTCCATGTCGGCCAGGGTGCGGTTGGCGTCGATGTAGATCCGCGGGAAGTGGGCGAGCAGCAACGCCGCACCGTGGCTCGCCGCCTCGGCGTAGAACGCGTCGACGTACATGTCCTCGGCCTTGCGGAGTTCCTCCATCGGCAGCGCGGGGCGGAAGTCGGGCGGGTAGTAGAGGCCGCTGTGGGGGCTGTCGAAGACCACCGGGATGCGGTCGGCGGGGAGGGCGTCGACGACGGTGCAGGCGGGCAACTGGGACACTACGGCGGTCATCGAGCCGCTTCCTCCAACAAATGACAGGCGGCGGCGATGCCGGGGGCCTTGGTGATCAGGCGCGGCCGTTCGGCGACGCAGCGGTCGAACGCGAACGGGCAGCGCGGGTGGAAATGACAGCCGCTCGGCGGATTGAGCGGCGAGGGGATCTCGCCCTTGATCTGGCCGAACGCCTGCTTTTCGGTGGAGATCCGCGGCATGTTGGCCAACAGCGCCTGGGTGTAGGGGTGGCGCGGGTTGGCGTAGAGCTCGGCGGTCGGCGCGGTCTCGACGACGCGGCCCAGGTACATGATCACCACCCGGTCGGCGATGTGCTCGACGACGCCGAGGTCGTGGCTGATGAACAGGTAGGTGAGGTCGAAGTCGCGGCGCAGGTCCATGAACAGGTTGATCACCTGCGCCTGGATCGAAACGTCGAGGGCGGCGACGGATTCGTCGCAGACGAGGAACTGCGGCTTGACCGCGAGCGCGCGGGCGATGCCGATGCGCTGGCGCTGGCCGCCCGAGAACTGGTGCGGGAAGCGCTGCTTGAACGCCGGGTCGATGCCGCACTTCAGCATGATCTCGTCGACGTAGTCGGAGATTTCCGCCTTCGGCACGATGCCGTGCACCACCGGTGCCTCGCCGATGATGTCGATCACCCGCTTCCGCGGGTTCAACGACGCGAACGGGTCCTGGAAGATCATCTGCACCGCCACCTTGGCGCGGTAGCGCTCCTGCGGCGACATCTCCGACATCTCACGACCGTGGAAGCGGAAGGTGCCGGCGGTGGGGTCGAGAATCCCCGCGATCACCCGCCCGAGGGTGGACTTGCCGCAGCCGGACTCGCCCACCAGGCCGACCACTTCGCCTTTCATCACGTCGAGGTCGACGCCGTCGAGCGCATGCACGCCGACCGGCTCGGGGCGCGGCAATCCTGCGCGCCGGGCGAGACCGTCGAGCACGCCCGGGGCTTTTTTCAGGAACACCATGTCGATGCCCCGCACCGAGATCACCGGCGGCGCGCCGTTGGTTTCGGGTTTGCGCATCGCCTCGCTCATGCTTCGGCTCCTTCGGGCATCGGGTGGAAGCAGCGGGCGCGGTGCGCGGCGCTGGGGCAGGGGGAGAGTTCGGGCATTTCCAGGCACTTGGCGTCGGCGTTGGGGCAGCGCGGGGCAAACGCGCAGCCTTGCGGCAGGGAGAGGAACGACGGCGTCATCCCGGGGATCTGGGTGAGGCGCTGGCCGCGCTTGTTGCGGCTCGGCACCGAGCCGATCAGGCCGTAGGTGTAGGGATGGCGCGGGTTGGAGACGACCTCGGCGATCGCGCCGGTCTCGACGATCCGCCCGGCGTACATCACCGCGACGCGGTCGGCGAGGCCGGAGATGATCGCGAGATCGTGGGTGATCCAGATCAGCGCGGTGCCGGTCTCGCGGCACAGCGTCTGCACTTCCGAGAGGATCTGCGCCTGGATCGTCACGTCGAGCGCGGTGGTCGGCTCGTCGGCGATGATCAGGTCGGGCCCGTGCAGCAGCGCGATCGCGATCGCGACGCGCTGGCGCATCCCGCCCGAGAACTGGTGCGGGTAGGAATCGAGGCGTTCCTCGGGGCTCGGGATGCCGACCCGCCCGAGCGCGTCGCGCGCCCGGGCGCGGGCCTCGGCATGGCCGATCTTGATGTGCGCCTGGAGCGTCTCGATCATCTGGGTCTCGATCTTGAGGACCGGATTCAAGGTCATCATCGGGTCCTGGAAGATCATCGCGATGCGGTCGCCGCGGAGGCTGCGCAGGCGCTTCGGGCTCGCGGTGGTGAGCTCCTCGCCGTTGAGCTTGACCGAGCCGCCGACGATGCGGCCGGGCTGGTCGATCAGGCCGAGGATCGAGAAGCCGGTCACCGACTTGCCCGAGCCGGACTCGCCGACGAGGCCGAGGATTTCGCCGCGGCTGACCGAGAGGTCGACGCCGTCGACCGACTTGACCACCCCGGCTTCGGTGAAGAAGTGGGTTTTCAGACCCTCGACGACGAGGGTTGGCTGGGCGGCTCCGCCGCGCACGTCGCTCATTTCTGGAGCCTCGGATTGAGGATGTCGCGCAAGTGGTCGCCGACCAGGTTGATCGACACCACGGTGATCAGGAGGGTGACGCCGGGGAAGAAGCTCACCCAGTAGCGGCCGCTCATCATGAAGTCGAAGCCGTTGGCGATCAGCATGCCGAGCGACGGCTCGGTCACCGGCACGCCGACGCCGAGGAAGGACAGTGTGGCTTCGAGGGCGATCGCGTGCGCCACCTGCATCGTCGCCACCACGATCAGGGGCGGCAGGCAGTTCGGCATCAAGTGGCCGAAGACGATGCGCGAGTAGGGCAGGCCGAGGCAGCGCGCCGCCTCGATGTATTCCTTGCGGCGCTCGACCAGGGCGTTGCCGCGCACCGTGCGGGCATAGTAGGCCCACTGGAGCGCCACCAGGGCGATCATCACCTTGTCGACGCCGCGCCCGAGGATCGCGAGCAGGATCAAGGCGATCAGGATCGGCGGGAAGCCGAGCTGAAGGTCGACGAGGCGCATCACCAAAGCATCGCGCCAGCCGCCCGAATAGGCGGCGAACAGGCCCATGGCGAGGCCGATGGTGAGCGCGATCACCGTCGAGCCGACGCCGACGCCGATCGAGATCCGCAAGCCGTAGAGGATCGCCGAGAGCATGTCGCGGCCCTGCTCGTCGGAGCCTAGGAGGAACGGCTTGCCGTCGCCCGAGAGTTCGCCCGGTGCGAGGGAGCCGTCCATGATGTCGAGGACGGCGAGGTCGTAGGGGTTCTGCGGCGCGATCAGGGGCGCGAGGATCGCGGCGAGCGCGATCAGCACGAACACGATCAGGCCGCCGAGGGCGAGGCGGTTGGCGACGAACTTGCGCACCAGCCGCTGCGCCGGGGTCTCGACCGAAACCTCGACCGGCGCGGGGTTGAGCATGGGAGTGGCGGGGATCGTGGTCATGCCGATTCCTTCCGGCGGACGCGCGGGTCGAGCAGCGCGTAGATCAAATCGACGAGGAAGTTGATGGTGACGAACAGCATCACCGTCAGCATCAGGTACGCGACGATCACCGGCCGATCGAGGTGGACGATCGACGAGATCAGGAGCTTGCCGATGCCGGGCCAGGAGAACACCGTCTCGGTCACCACCGCGAACGCGACCACCGAGCCGAACTCGAGGCCGAGCACGGTGACCACCGGGATCATCATGTTCTTCATCATGTGCACCAGGATCACCCGCGGCTCGGAGAGGCCCTTGGCGCGGGCGAACTTGATGTAGTCCTGGCTGATCACCTCGCGGGTTCCGGCCCGCGCGAGGCGGATCACCAGCGAGGTCTTGAACAGCGCGAGGTTGATCGCGGGGAGGATCAGGTGCGCGAGGCCGTCGCCGGTGAGGAAGCTCCACTGCACGCCGAACAGGCTCGCGGTTTCGCCGCGCCCGGTGGAGGGCAGCCAGCCGATGTTCACCGCGAAGATCATGATCAGCATCATCCCGACCCAGAACGTCGGCAGCGAGAAGCCGAGGATCGAGATCGTCATGATCGCGCGCCCGACGATGCCGTTCGGCTTCAGCCCCGCGATCACGCCCAACGGAATGCCGACGAGGATCGCCATCAGGATCGCGGCGAGGGCGAGCTCGAGGGTGGCGGGGAAGCGTTCGAGAATCAGGCGCACCGCCGGCTCGTTGTAGAGGAACGAGGTGCCGAGGTCGCCGTGCAGCGCACCGTTGATGAAGGCCAGGAATTGCTCCCAGAGCGGCTTGTCGAGGCCCATGCGCACGATCGTCGCCTGGATTTCCGCCTGGTCCGCCTCCGGGCTGATCAGCATGTCGACCGGGTTGCCGATGGCGTAGACGCCGATGAAGACGAGCACCGCCATCACCGCGATCACCATCAACCCCTGCAGCAGCCGGTTGATCACATACCCCATGAAGGTCTCACGTTTTCAAAAAATTTCGGATCTGGGCACAGGGGTTCCCGGGCCGCCCGAAACGGCGGCCCGGAACCCGGAGATCAAGGCGGGGGTTACTTCGCCGGCTTGACTTCCTGCGCCATGGTCTGCTGATCCACACGCGGCGTGTAGGTCAGGCTCTTTTTCATCGCCCACGGCGTCTTTTCGAAGTGAACCGGGATCATCCCGGTGTCGCCCATCGCCTCGGCCATCGCCTTCTGCAGCAGCTTCTCACGCTTGGCGTCGTCGATCGTGGCGAGCGCCTCGGTCAGGGTCGCGTCCATCTGCTCGTTGCAGTAGTTGGCGTAGTTGGTGGTGCCGTAGCCCTTCTCCGGCTTGCGGCAGGCGACCAGCGACTTGAGCGGCGACGAGGCCTCGCCGGTGCCCGCACCCCAGCCCGCGAGGTAGGCCGAGAATTCCTTCTTGCCGCGGCGGGAGAAGAACACCGAGGCGGTGGTCGCGTCCACGCTGGTCTTCACGCCGATGCGGGTCCAGTACTGCGCGATCGCCTGGGTGACCTTCTCGTCGTTCATGTAGCGGTCGTTGGGCGAGCCGATGGTGATCTCGAAGCCGTTCGGGTAGCCCGCCTCGGCGAGCAGCGCCTTCGCCTTCTTGGCGTCGAAGCCGTCGACCTTGAGGTCGGGGTTGTAGCCGAACAGGCCGGGCGAGATCAGCTGGGCGGCGGGCTCGGCCTGGGTGTTCATGATCCGCTGGTCGATCGCCTTGCGGTCGATGGCGAGCGAGAGCGCCTTGCGCACCTTCGGGTCGGCGAGCGGGTTCTTGTCGGTGCCCTTGATCCCCGGCGACGGCGCCGGGCCGCTGTCGAGGGCGACGTAGATCACGCGGTTGGAGAGGCCGTCGACGACGCGCACGCTCTTGTCCTTGCGCAGGCGCGGCAGGTCCTGGGAGGGCGGGTTCTCGATGAAGTCGACGTCACCCGCGAGCAGCGCGGCGACGCGCGGACCGTCGGAGAGGATCGGCTTGAAGGTCACGGTGTCCCACGGCGCCTTGTCGCCCCAATAGTTGGGGTTCTTGACCATCACGATCCGGTCGCCCTTGACGAATTCCTTGAACTTGAACGGACCCGTGCCGTTCATCGCCTTGCCCGAGTTGAAGTCTTCGGTCGAGGGATAGCTCTCGACGCCTTCGCAGCCCGACTTCTTGAACACCAACGGCCCGGAGAACTTGCCGGTGTTGGCGGAGATCACCGCGATCGTCGAGAGGTCGGTGGGCAGGAGCGGATACGGGGTCGCGGTCTTGAAGATGATGGTGTGGTCGTCGGGGGTCTCGAGGCTCTCGACCGACTTCATGTAGATGGTGAAGGCCGACGGGCTGTTCGGCACCTTCGGCACGCGGCAGAGCGAGAACACCACGTCCTTGGCGGTGAACGGCGTGCCGTCGTGGAATTTCACGCCTTCGCGCAGCTTGAATTCCCAGGTGGTGTCGTCGAGCGCCTTCCACGAGGTGGCGAGGCCGGGCTCGAGGCGCTGGTTCTCGTCCTGCTCGACCAACGCGTTGAACGGATGCTTCGACATCGCGTTGTTCGGCACGAGGTTGTGATAGTGCGGGTCGAGCGCGCTCGGTTCCGCCGAAAGGCCAATCTTGAGGTCGGCAGCCGCGGCGGCGCCAACACTCGCGAGCAGCCCGAACATCAGGGCCGTCGTTCCAATAAGTCCATTGCGCATAGGGGGAAGTCTCCACGTCTCCGGTTGCATCGACACGATCCGCAATACATAGGTGCTGTGGGTCCCGAGAGCTTTTTTTGTTGACCCATGCTAGGCAGGGGCCAACCATAGCGTCAAATACGATTGCATCATCAAGTTATGCGGAAATCCTATGGCATCGCGAATCACCATGCGCCAGATCGAAGCCCTGCGCGCAGCGGTTTTAACCGGCGGCGCGTCCAGCGCGGCGCGACTTCTCAATGTTTCTCAACCATCTGTGAGCCGGTTGCTGGCGGATTTGGAGCGTGAGGTAGGCTTTTCGCTGTTCGACCGCAGCAACCGCAGGCTGCGACCGACCCCCGAATGCGAAGTGCTTTATGCGGAGGCAGAAGGGCTTTTTGCCGGATTAAACGGCATCGCCGCCCGCGCGAACGAGATCCGCCAGGCGGGTTTGGGGCAACTTCGCGTCGCCTGCATGCCGAGTTTGTCTTCCGGAGTCTTGCCCAAGGTGATCGGCCAGTTCTGCCGCCAGCGCCCCGACGTGCAGATCAGCCTCTCCTCATACGGCTCGGCGACGGTGGTGGAATGGGTCGCGCGCGGCCTCGTCGACGTCGGCATCGCGCTCAAGCCGCTCGAGTCCCCCGGCGTCGAAAGCCAGCCATTGATCGCCACCGAGCTGGTCTGCGCCATGCCCGCCAACCATCGCCTCGCACGGAAAACCGTGATCGTGCCGAAAGACCTCTCCGACGTCGACTTCATCGGCCTCACCGACGACCGCCTCTCCTGGGGCGCGATCGCAAGCGTGATGCACGAAGCCGGAATTACGCCGCGCCGCCGCATCAGCACCCAGCGCGCCTACACCGCCTATGCCCTGGTGGCCGAGGGCGTCGGCGTCACCGTGGTCGAGCCGTTTACCGCCCACGCCTTCCGCGAGCGCGGCGTCGTCACCCGCCCGTTCGTGCCGCGCATCCCGCTCGCGTTCTACCTGTTCTTCCCGATCGGCAAGCCGCCCTCGGGCATCGCCCGCGAGTTCTGCACCGCGGTCCAGGAATTCCTCCAAAGGATCACGCCGAGCCGCTGATTTCCGCCCGCCGTCCCCTTGCACAGAAAGCGAATGCGACGCATTATCATTGGTGAGGGCGCGACCCCGCGCCCAAGATTCCTCGACATCTGCCGACGGAGGCGACCATGGCGCGCATCGGATTGATCTACGGCTCGGACTCCGGCTCCACCAAGCGCGTGGCGAAAAAAATCAAGGCGATGTTCGACGACGACACCATGGGCGAGCCCCTCGACGCCGGACGTATCCAGCCCGAGCAGATCCTCGCCTACGACTACATCATCGCCGGAACCCCCACCGTCGGCGTCGGCGAAATCCCCTCCGACTGGGAGGAGTTCATGGCCCGCATCGACGGCGCCGACTTCTCCGGCAAAACCGTCGCCGTCTTCGGCCTCGGCGACCAGTTCTGCTACTCCGACAGCTTCGCCGACGCGATGGGCGAACTCGCCGAGTTCTTCGCCGACCGCGGCGCGAAAGTCGTCGGCGCGTGGCCGGTCGACGGCTACTCCTACGAAGCCTCGCAAGCCGAAAAAGACGGCCACTTCGTCGGCCTCGCCCTCGACGAGGACAACCAAGCCGACAAAAGCCCCGACCGCCTGAAATCCTGGCTCAACCAAATCGCCGGCGACTTCGGCTTCGCGGCGGTGGCGTAAGCGGAAGGATAAGGCCAGGGCGCTGCCCTGGACCCGCACAGGGCCTTGGGCCCTGTGTACCCCTTAGTTTTTCGCGCGCTAGCGCAATCAATCCTCACGCCGCGTGATGCTCTTATGGCGCTTCGCGCGAAAAACCAAAAACTCACGGGATCAAAGGGCCCAAGGCCCTTTGCGGGTGCGGGCAGAGCCCGCGAACCTTTCCCCTTCCCCTAATCCAGAATCTCGATCTGCTCCGGGTGGGTGACGTCGAGCATCGGGCCGTCCTTGTCGAACACCCAGCCGCGCACGCGGAGAGTTTTGCCGAGGTAATCGGGGACGTAGGGGGCGAAGCGTTTGCGGTCGGCGGGGGTGATGCGGACGGTGAAGTCGGTTTTCCAGGTTTTGCCGAAATTGAGGTAGGTCGGGCCGTCGCCGCGGGACTGGTTGAGGACCTTGCCTTCGACGATGGCGAAGCCGCCGGGTTGGACGGTTGCGGCGGGCTGGATGGCGTAATACGGGAGCGCCCAGATCCCGCGCTTCGCCGCGCGCGCCGTGGCTTCGAAGGCGAGGAGCTGGGCGATGCGCTTGCGGTTGTCGGGGAGGGAATAGACGCGCGCCAGCCCGGCTTCGAGCAGGGCTTGCTGGAGCCAGACGCCGTCGTCGCGGACGACGTGGGCGAGGTGGCGGCCGTAGCGGTCTTTCGGGTTGGCGTCATAATAGAGCCTGAGCGCGTGCTCGGCGACGAAGGCTTCGACGAACGCCTTGGCTGCGTCGCCGAGGGGTTCGGCGTCGGCGCGGAACGGCGGGGTGTCGGGCTTGGGCGCGCGGATGCCGACGAGGCGAACGCGGCTGCCGTCGGTGAGGTCGAAGGATGCGGCATAGCCGACCTTGGCGACGTGGACGA
>LUYR01000361.1 GCA_001603335.1 Rhodospirillales bacterium Alpha_05
GGCGCTGACCATCTTCTTCTTCACCGTCTGCAGGTCGCGGCTGAGGGCCTCCGACTTGCGCTTGAGTTCGTCGTGGCGCTTCTGCTCGGCTTTGAGCGTCTGTTCGATCCGCGACAGGTCGTCCTTGGGCGACGCGGACGGTTCGGCGGCGGCGGCGGAAGCCGTCGTCAACGCCAGAACCAGAAACGCGACGCCCGGGACGGTTTTCATCATGCGCGGTCGATCAGGCACTTTCCGGTCATTTCGGCCGGTTGCGGCAGGCCCATCAGCGCCAGAAGGGTCGGCGCGACGTCGCAGAGCGCGCCGCCGTGGAAGCCCTTCGCCCACGCCGGAGCGTGGCGCAGCACCGCGCGCACCGGGCCGGTGGTGTGGGCGGTGTGCGGCTTGCCGGTGACCGGATCGCGCATTTGCTCGGCGTTGCCGTGGTCGGCGGTGTAGAAGATCGCACCGCCCATTTTCGCCACCGCGGCGTCGAGACGGCCGATGCATTTGTCGACGGCTTCGGCGGCGGCCTCGGCGGCCGCGATGATGCCGGTGTGGCCGACCATGTCGCCGTTGGCGTAGTTGACCACGATCAGGTCGAAGGTGCCGCTCTCGACCGCCGCGACGAGCTTGTCGGTGACTTCATAGGCCGACATTTCGGGCTGGAGGTCGTAGGTCGCGACCTTCGGGCTCGGCACCATGATCCGCTCTTCGCCGGGGAAGACCTTCTCCTCGCCGCCGTTGAGGAAGAAGGTGACGTGGGCGTACTTCTCGGTCTCGGCGATGCGGAGCTGCTTCAGGCCGGCGTTCGCGACCACCGCGCCCAGCACGTTGTCGCGGGTTTCCTGCGGGAACAGGTCCTTCATGAACGGCTCGAGCGGGTCGGAGTACTTCACCATGCCGATCGCGGCGGCGAGGGCCAGGGCTTTGCGCGGGAATTCGGCGAAGCTCGGGTCGACGATCGCGGTGAGGATTTCGCGCGCCCGGTCGGAGCGGAAGTTGGCCATGATCAGGACGTCGCCGTCCTTCATCCCCGGATACGCGCCGACGACGCGCGGCTTGACGAACTCATCGGTCTCGCCGGCCTGATAGGCTTCGGTGATCGCGGTGGCGGCGGACTGGGCGGCGATGCCGTCGGCCTGGACGATCGCGTCGTAGGCGAGCTTGACCCGGTCCCAGCGCTTGTCGCGGTCCATCGCGAAGTAGCGGCCCGAGACCGTGGCGACGCGCACGTCGTTGCATTCGGCCACCGAGGTTTCGAACACGCCGAGGTATTCGGCCGCCGAGGAGGGCGGCGTGTCGCGGCCGTCGAGGAAGGCGTGGACGCGCACCGGCACCCCCGCCTTGTCGACGATGCGCGCAAGCCCGGTGATGTGGCCCTGGTGCGAGTGGACGCCGCCCGGCGACATCAGGCCGAGGATGTGGCAGATGCCGCCGGATTTTTTCGCCTTGGCGATCAGGTCGACGAGGGCGGGCAGGGTGTCGATGCTGTGGTTCTCGATCGCGAGGTCGATGCGCGGCAGGTCCTGCATCACCACGCGGCCCGCGCCGAGGTTCATGTGGCCGACTTCGGAGTTGCCCATCTGGCCGTCCGGCAGCCCGACCGCCAGGCCGGAGGTCTTGAGCATCGCCGACGGGCTCGTAGCAACGAAGCGGTCCCAGTTCGGGGTGTCGGCGAGGGCGATGGCGTTGTCGGGCGCGGGCGGACGCTCGCCCCAACCGTCGAGAACGCACAAGACAACGGGCTTCGGAGGCTGAATCGCTTGGGGCATCGGATCATCCGGGCAAAAGATGGAGGGGCAGGGCCTCAATATAGGACAATCCCGGTTGAGATTGAACCGCCTGAACCGGAGGAATTTGTATTGCCGTGACTTGCCGCTCAGACGCGGTGGTAGGGGTGGCCGTCGAGGATGGTGCGGGCGCGGTAGATCTGCTCGGCGATCATCGCGCGCACCAGCATGTGCGGCCAGGTCAGCGCGCCGAGCGCCAGGACCAGGTCGGCCTTGGCGCGCAGGCTCTCGTCGTGGCCGTCCGCGCCGCCGATGAGGAAGGCGGTGGCGGGCACGCCGTCGTCTTCCCAGGCGCCGAGCTTGTGTGCCAGTTCGACGCTGCCGAGGGACTTGCCGCGTTCGTCGAGCGCGATGATGCGCGCACCCGGCGGCACCGCCGCGAGGAGCTTTTCCGCCTCGCGCGCCTTGCGTTCGTCGACGCTCGATGAGCGCCGTTCCTCGACTTCCTTGAATTCGATGGGGGGGCGCAGGCGCGCCGCGTAATCGCTCAGCAGCGCCTGCTCCGGTCCCTTACCGCCGCGGCCGACCGCGACGATGATAAAGCGCATGGCGTGTCGCCTTATGCGTTCAGCGCGAACCCGCCGAGCTCATGCCGTGGCGGCTGGGGGAAGGCGTTCGCCGGGAAAGGGCGCGGCGCGTCTTCCTCCGAAGCGGTGCCGTGGCCCCACATCTTTTCCAGGTTGTAGAAGGCGCGAACCTCCGGCCGGAAGATGTGGACGACGACGGACCCGGCGTCGACGATCACCCAGTCCGAATTCGCCTTGCCCTCGATCGTGGGCCGGACTCCGGCCTCCTTGAGGGTGCGAATCAGATGGTCGGCAAGCGCGCCGACCTGACGCGAGGAGCGTCCGGTGGCGATCACCATGGTATCGGCGATGCTGGTTTTGCCCGCGAGATCGATGACCGCAATGTCTTCGGCCTTATCGTCGTCGAGCGAGCGGCACACGATGTCGGAAAGCCCTTGGGCGTAGGCGGCATCGGTGAGAACGTCCTTGCCGCGACTGGGCGGCTCCTGAACGTCGGAGGACTCGTAATGGGAAGATATGGTCGGTCTCCATCGGTTGTTTCGGCGCAAAGGTATAAAACCACAACCCGCGATGAACGTCGCGGTTTCGCCAAATTTCACTTGTTGCGTTTTTCCAGGAATTTGTCGAGTCCCGATTTCTGCCGGATGTCCGTCGCCGACGCCGGATGGCGGCGGTAGAACAGGAACACCCAGGCAGGCGCCGTGGCCTCGCCGACGCCGCGCAGGCGCGCGCCGGTCTTGCGGCAATGGCGGAAGCGCTGCGCCGCGCGGCTCGCCAAG
>LUYR01000362.1 GCA_001603335.1 Rhodospirillales bacterium Alpha_05
GGCGGCTTCTTCCGGCGCGATGCCGAGGGTGCGGCCGAGGATGTAGGCGGCGGAGAAGGAATCCCCCGCGGCGGTGGTATCGACCACCTTTTCCACGACTTCCGCCGGAACCACGCTGACCTTGCCGTCGATGATCAGGGTGCAGGGCTTCGGCCCGTCCTTGATCACGGTTTCGGCCTTCGGGTACTTGGCGAAATAGGCGGGCGCGCCGGGCACGTCGGTGCCGACGACTTCGAGTTCCTCGACGGTGACGACGATGGTGGTCGCAATCGCGAAGAGCTGTTCGTAAAGGCGCTTGGTGGTGGCCTTGTCTTCCCACAGCAGCGGGCGGTAGTTGCAGTCGAAGTGGATCGCGGTGCCCGACGCTGCGAGTTCGGCGAGGCGGGCGAGCAGGCGCTCGCGGCTCTTCGGTTTCAGCACCGCGATGCTGATGCCGGAAACGTAGATCGCGGCGAAGCGGTCGAGGGAGGCGAGCAGGGCGTCCGAGCCTTCGCATTCGAAGGCTTCGCGCACCGCCGCATCGCTGCGCCAATAGTAGAAGTGGCGCTCGCCCGAGGCTTCGAGCTTGATGATGTAGAGACCGGGGCGCTTGCCCGGACGGCGGAGCGTAAGGGAATGGCCGACCCCCTGGGCCTCCCAGAACGCCACCATCGCATCGCTGTAGGGGTCGTCGCCGACCGCGCTGACGTATTCGACGAACGAGCCCATGTCTTCGCCGAGGCGGGCCATGTAGGCGGCGGTGTTGAAGGTGTCGCCGCCGAAGGTCATCGAGATGGCGCCGTCCGCGCGTTCTTGCAGTTCGATCATGCACTCGCCGATCATGGCGATGGTGAAGGGCTCACGTTGCACAGTCCGCCTCCGTTGAAATGCCATCCGGATCGCAGAGCCACGCGGCGCGCGTCCCCCAGGTTCAGCCGCCGAATTCCGGGCCCGGAGTGGGGTGCCGCGCCTCCCAAAGTCCCGAGCGGGACTCAGTCTAGGGAGAAGTCACGGCAAATGTTCCACACTGTGGGACACCGGATTGGCAACTAGAGAGCTCTGTCCGGATATGTCGATTATATAACCGCAAAATTATATCCCAGTCCCTGAGGGTGGTCCAGGGTCGAGTCCGGGCCAATTCGCGTGTGAAACCTCCGAAAAATTCATGGTATTCCGCTTCGCTTCTGCCGAAAGCATTGCGATGCCTGGACGAAATGCGGGGTTCGGGGCACACTCGCGAAACCGTCAAACGCATCGGAGGCAGGGATATGAAAAAGCGGGTGGTCGTCTACAAGCGGGTGCCGCCGCACGTGATCGCGCGTTTGGAAGAGCGCTTCGAGCTGGTCTGCTTCGACGGTGTCACCGCCGAGAACCGCGCCCAGTTCCTCGCCGCGCTCAAGACCGCCCACGGCATGATCGGCGCGAGCGTGAAGTTCGACGCCGCCACCCTCGCGGTCGCCGAATCCCTCGAAATCGCCTCGACGATCTCGGTCGGCTACGACGCTTTCGACGTCCCCTACATGCGCGAGCGCGGCATCATGCTCACCCACACCCCCGATATCCTCACGGATTCCGTGGCGGATCTGGTGATGGCGCTGATCCTCGCCACCTCGCGCCGCATCGTCGAGCTCGACGGTTTCGTTCGTGCGGGCAAGTGGGGGCAGAGCGTCGAGGAGGAAGCCTTCGGCACCGACGTCCACCACCGCACCATCGGCCTCGTCGGCATGGGGCGGATCGCCGCGGCGGTGGCGCGGCGCGCGCACCACGGCTTCGGGATGAAGGTGATCTACGACGACCACAAGCACGTACCGGAGGTTGACGCGGAGTTCGGCGCAAAGAGCATGCCGCTCGCCGATCTGCTCGCCCAGGCGGATTACGTATGCCCGCTGCTGCCCTACCGGCCGGAGAACGACAAGCTCTTCGGCAAGGCGGAATTCGCGAAGATGAAGCCCTCGGCGATCTTCATCAACGCCTCGCGCGGCAAGGTCGTCGACGAGGCGGCGCTGATCGCGGCGCTGCACGACGGCACGATCCGCGCCGCCGGGCTCGACGTGTTCGAGACCGAGCCGCTCGCGGCGAGCTCGCCGTTGATGAAAATGGCGAACGTGGTGCTGGTGCCGCACATCGGCTCGGCCACCGCCGCG
>LUYR01000363.1 GCA_001603335.1 Rhodospirillales bacterium Alpha_05
GACGCCGCCGTGAAGCAGGTGGCGGCCGAGTTGAAGGAAACCGCCGCCCACGACGCCACCGGCATCTTCGCCGCTCAGGCCCTGGTGCTGAGCGACCCGGCGCTGCTCGAAGGCGTGTACGCCAAGATCGCCGCCGGAGCCGCCGCCCGCGCGGCATGGCGGGAGGAAACCGCGCGACTTGCGGATGCCTACGCGGCGATGGAAGACCCGTATCTCCAGGCGCGCGCCGCCGACCTCAAGGACATCGCGAGGCGCGTCGGCCGGGCGATGTCGGGCAGCGGCGCGGCGCTCAAAATCGCGCCCGAACCGCCCGCGATCCTGCTGGTCGACGAACTTTTGCCGAGCGAGGCGACCGCCTGCGATCCGGAGAAGGTCTTAGGGATTCTCGCGCGCACCGGCAGCGCGTCGGCGCACGCCGCGATTATCGCCCGCACCCTCGGCATTCCCATGGTGGTCGGTGCGGCGGGGCTGGATTTCGCCAACCTGCCGGGCAAGACCATCGCCATGGACGGCGGCACCGGCGAAATCGAGGTGGAACCGAGCGCCGACGTCGCCGCCGAATTCCGCGGGCGACAGGAAAAGCGCGCCGCCGAGCGCGCCGCCTTCGACGCCGCCAAGGACCAGCCCGCCGTCACCATCGACGGCGAAGCGATCGAGGTGATGGCCAACGTCGGCAACCCGCTCGACGCGAAATCCGCGACCGAGAACGGCGCGGAGGGCGTCGGCCTGCTGCGCACCGAGTTCGCCTACCTGCCGTTCACCGAGACCCCGAGCGAGGACGAGCAGGTGCGAATCCTCGGCGCGGTGCTCGCCAACACGCCGAAAGGCCCGGTGGTGGTGCGCACGTTGGATGTCGGTGCGGACAAGCCGCTGGCGTTCCTCGATCAGCCGAAGGAGGCGAACCCGTTCCTCGGCGTGCGCGGCGTGCGGCTGTCGTTCCGCAATCCCGAGTTCTTCGCCACCAGCCTCCGCGCGATCCTGCGCGCGGGAAAGGGGCGGGAGATCTGGGTGATGTTCCCGATGATCACCTCGCCCGACGAGATGATCCGCGCGCGCGGCTTCGTCGAGGCGGCGCATGCGGAGCTCGACAAGGCCAAGGTGCCGCACGTCTGGCCGGTGAAGATCGGGATGATGGTGGAGGTTCCGGCGGCGGCGTTGACGCTCGAACAGTTCGTCGACCACGCCGACTTTTTCTCGATCGGCACCAACGACTTGACCCAATACGTGCTGGCCGCCGAGCGCGGCAACGCGGGCGTCGCCGAGATGCAGGACGCGCTGCACCCGGCGGTGCTGCGCGCGGTGCGGATGATCTGCGAACACGCGGGCGGCAGGCACGTTACGGTGTGCGGCGACGCGGCTTCCGACCCGGTGGCGGCGGCGGCGCTGATCGGCGCAGGCGTGCGATCCTTGAGCGTGCGGCCCAATCAGGTCGGCGCGGTCAAGGCGAAGGCGCGGCAGGTTTCCGCCGCCGCGCTCGAAGTCAAGCTGGCGAAACTGGTGGATGGCGGGACCGCGAGCGATGTTCGCGCGGGGCTTGCGGACGGCGGCTGACACCGGGCGGGGCGGCGGCACGAGGTCTTGCCGCCCGCCTGCGGAGGTGCCATAACTCGGGCATTCCATTACAGGGGGACGGCCCAATGCTTTCCGAGGACATTCTCCGCGCAGCGATTCCGGCGGTGCTGACCGACGCGCACTTTCCCGAGCTGCCCAACTACTACAAGGGCAAGGTCCGCGAGAATTACGACCTGCCGGATGGCCGCCGGATCCTGATCTCGACCGACCGGCAGAGCGCCTTCGACCAGGTGCTCGCGGCGGTGCCGTTCAAGGGCCAGGTGTTGACCCAGACCGCGCGCTTCTGGTTCGAGGCGACGGCGGACATCTGCCCCAACCACGTCCTCGAATACCCCGACCCGAACGTCGTCGTCGGCCGCAAGCTCGACATGCTGCCGATCGAAGTGGTGGTGCGCGACTACCTCACCGGCTCCACCGACACCGCGATCTGGACGATGTATAAGTCGGGTGCGCGCAAGCTCTACGGCATCGACTTCCCCGACGGGATGAAGAAGAACGACCGCCTGGAGCGCACCATCCTCACCCCGACCACCAAGGCCGCGACCGCGGGCGGTCACGATCACCCGATCACCCCGGAAGAGATCGTCGCCACCGGCCTGCTGCCGCAGAAGCAGCTCGACGAGGTCTCGGAAATCGCGTTGGCGCTGTTTGCGCGCGGCCGCGAGATCGCGGCGAAGAACGGCCTGATCCTGGTCGATACTAAGTTCGAGTTCGGCGTCGACCCCCAAGGCAAGCTCACCCTTGCCGACGAAATCCTCACCCCGGACAGCAGCCGCTATTGGCGCGCCGACAGCTACGCCGCGCGTCACGCCGCCGGTCAGGAGCCGGAAAGCCTCGACAAGGAATTCCTCCGCCTCTGGATCGCCGAACGCTGCGACCCCTACACCCAGCCGGTCCCGGAAATCCCCGACGACACCCTGATCGACTTCTCGCGCCGCTACATCTCGCTGTTCGAAGCCGTCACCGGCCAGGAATTCAGCGCGCCGATGCCGGGCGAACAGGTCAAGGAACGTATCCGCCGGAATCTGGCGGCGTTCTTCTGAGGTAAGATGCGGGGCTGCCGCCCCGCGCCCTGCCTGGAGGGGCTCGCCCCTCCAGACCTCCCACTGGTTTTTCGCGCGTTAGCGCAATCAACCGTCACGCCTCGTGATGATCTTATCGCGCTTCGCGCAAAAACCATTTTCGGGGTCGAGGGGGCCAAGCC
>LUYR01000364.1 GCA_001603335.1 Rhodospirillales bacterium Alpha_05
GAAGAAGGACGAGCCGGTGACCGCCGCCGCCGACGACGACGAAGACCGCGCGCACCGCAAGGTCGCGCCGCGTCCGGGCGTCGCGGTGCCGCCGAAGGTGCCGGTGGCGAAGAAGACCGAGCCGCGTCGCCGCTCGGGCAAGCTCACCATCACCGCCGCCCTCTCCGACCAGGACCGCGACGAGCGCGGCCGCAGCCTCTCCGCGGTGCGTCGTGCCCGCGAGAAGGAGCGCCTGAAGCAGCTCGCGATGGCGAAAAGCCAGGAGAAGGTGGTCCGCGAAGTCGTGATCCCCGAGACGATCTCGGTGCAGGATCTCGCCAACCGCATGGCCGAACGCGGCGCCAACGTGATCAAGGCGCTGATGAAGCTCGGCGTGATGGCCAACATCAACCAGGTGATCGACGCCGACACCGCGCAGCTGGTGGTCGAGGAATTCGGCCACACGGTCAAGCGCGTCGCCGAGTCCGACATCGAAGAAGGCCTGCGTGGCGAGACCGACCTCGACGCCGTGCTCCTGCCGCGCGCCCCGGTGGTGACGGTGATGGGTCACGTCGACCACGGCAAGACCTCGCTCTTGGACGCGCTGCGCTCCACCGACGTGGTCGCGGGCGAAGCCGGCGGCATCACCCAGCACATCGGCGCGTATCAGGTCGAAACCTCGACCGGCCAGAAGATCACCTTCATCGACACCCCCGGCCACGAGGCGTTCACCGCCATGCGTGCCCGCGGTGCGCAGGTGACCGACATCGTCGTCCTGGTGGTCGCCGCCGACGACGGCATCATGCCGCAGACGGTCGAGGCGATCCGCCACGCCCGCGCCGCGCAGGTGCCGGTGATCGTCGCGATCAACAAGATGGACAAGCCGGGCGCCAACCCCGAGCGCGTCCGCACCGAGCTTTTGCAGCACGAACTCGTGGTGGAAAGCCTGGGCGGCGACGTGCAGGTGGTCGAAGTCTCGGCGAAGAAGAAGATCAACCTCGATCTCCTCGAAGAGGCGATCCTGATGCAGGCCGAACTCCTCGACCTCAAGGCCAACCCGAACCGCGAGGCGCAGGGCGTGGTGGTCGAGGCGCGCATGGAAACCGGCCGTGGCTCGGTTGCTACCGTGCTGGTGCAGCGCGGCACCTTGAAGGTCGGCGACATCTTCGTCGGCGGCAAGGAATGGGGCCGTGTCCGTGCGATGACCGATCATCGTGGCCAGAAGCTCGACTCCGCCGGTCCGGGTACTCCGGTCGAGGTCGTCGGCTTCCAGGGCACGCCGGGCGCCGGCGACGACTTCATCGTCACCAACAACGAACAGAAAGCCCGCGAAGTCGCCGAATACCGCGATCGCAAGGGCCGCGAGGCGATGCAGGTCAAGACCGCGCGTTCCTCGATGGAAGAAATGTTCGCGCGGATCCAGGCCGGCGAGGTCAAGGAATTCCCGGTGGTGATCAAGGCCGACGTGCAGGGCTCGGTCGAAGCCCTGGTCGGCACGCTCGAAAAGATCGGCAACGACGACGTCCGCGTCCGCGTGCTGCACGCCGCGGTCGGCGCGATCAACGAATCCGACGTCACCCTGGCGAAGGCTTCGCACGCGCTCACCATCGGCTTCAACGTCCGCGCCAATGCCCAGGCCCGCGATCTCGCCCGCCGCGACGGCGCCGAGATCCGCTACTACTCGATCATCTACGACGTCGCCGAAGACATGAAGCGCGCGCTGTCGGGCATGCTCGAGCCGGAGCTGAAGGAAAACTTCATCGGCTACGCGGAAATCCGCCAGGTGTTCAACATCACCAAGGTCGGCCGCGTCGCGGGCTGCATGATCACCGAAGGCGTGGTGCGTCGTGGCGCGAAGGTTCGCCTGCTGCGCGACAACGTGGTGATCCACGAAGGCAGCCTCGGCCAGCTCAAGCGCTTCAAGGACGACGCCAAGGAAGTCCGCGAAGGCTACGAGTGCGGTATGTCGTTCGAGAACTACAACGACCTCCAGGTCGGCGATGTGATCGAATGCTACGAAATCGAGGAAATCGCCGTCACGCTGTAAGCGTCAACGGGACCGGCAAGGCCAGGGGCGCTGCCCCTGGACCCCGCGAAGGGGCTTGGCCCCTTCGATCCCGCGAGTAGTGTTTTTCCGCGCAGCGGAGACCCTTAATCTGTTGGCCGCATTGGTTTGATTGCGCTTCGCGCGAAAAACCGGAAGGAAATGGAATCAAGGGGTCCGCGACCCCTTGCGGGTGCGGGCAGAGCCCGCGTCTTGATTTCCGGAGGCCCGAAATGACCCAAGCCCCCTCACAGCGGCAGCTTCGCGTTGGCGAAGAGATCCGCCATGTCGTCGCCCGCGCGCTCGAGCGCGGCGATCTGCACGACCGCGTCCTCGACACCGTACCGGTGACGATCTCGGAAGTTCGGGTGAGCCCCGATCTCGCGCACGCCACGGCGTTCGTGATGTCGCTCGGCGGCGTGCGCCTCGACGAAGTTTTGGAAGCCCTCGGCCGCAACGCCTGGGTGCTCAACAAGGCGGTGGCGCGGGCGTTGAGCCTGCGGCGGTCGCCGACCCTGAAGTTCCTCGCCGACCCGAGCTTCGACGAAGCCTCGCACATCGACGCGGTGCTGCGCCGTCCCGAAGTCGCCCGCGATCTGGTGAAGGACGACGAAGACGCCGGGGAAGATCCGCATGGCGCGTAAGCGCAAAGGTAACCCGATCGACGGCTGGCTGGTCCTCGACAAGCCGCTCGGGATTACCTCGACCCAGGCGCTGGCGCGGTGCCGCCATGCCTTCAACGCGGCGAAGGCGGGCCACGGCGGCACCCTCGATCCGCTGGCGTCGGGGATTCTGCCGATCGCGTTCGGCGAAGCGACCAAGACCGTCGCGTTCGTGATGGATGGTCGCAAGGCGTATCGCTTCACCGTGCGCTGGGGCGTCGCGACCGAAACCGAGGATGCCGAGGGCGCGGTGAGCGCGACCTCCGACCTGCGCCCGACGCGCGACGAGATCCTTGCGCTGCTGCCCGAGTTCCTCGGCACGATCTCGCAGGTGCCGCCGCGCTACTCGGCGATCAAGGTGGCGGGCGAACGCGCCTACGACCTTGCGCGCGATGGCCAGGCCCCCGATCTTCAACCCAGGAACGTCGAGGTCTATCGCCTCGACCTGGTCTCCATGCCCGATGCCGACCACGCCGAATTCGAGGCGGAGTGCGGCAAAGGCACCTATATTCGATCCCTGGCGCGCGACTTGGCGCTCGGTTTGGGAACGGTCGGACACGTCGCGGCGCTGCGCCGCACGCGCTGCGGACCGTTCGCCGAAGCGGACGCGATTTCGCTGGATAAACTATTGTCCCTCGGGCATAGTGCGCCGTCCTTGGGCCTTTTGCGCTCCGTTGCGACCGCGCTGGACGACATCCCGGCGCTGGCCTTGACGGCAGACGAGGCCCACCACCTTGCCAACGGGCAGGCTTTGGCAGTTTTGCCGCTGTTGCGGCGCAGCCCTTGCCCCGAGGCCGCGACGGCACCCGCGCTGCGGGCGATGCTGGGCGAGCGGGTGGTTGCGATCGCGCGGGTTGAGGCCGGTTTCCTCAAGCCCGTGCGTGTCATTCATCCATCAGAAAACGGAGATTCCGGTGTCGATCACGCAGGAACGCAAGCAGGAACTGATTAAGGAATATGCCACCAACGAAGGCGACACGGGTTCGCCGGAAGTCCAGGTGGCGGTGCTCTCGGAGCGGATCAAGAACCTCACCGAGCACCTCAAGGAACACAAGAAGGATTTCCATTCGCGCCGTGGTCTGCTGATCATGGTCGGCCAGCGCCGCAGCCTTCTCGACTACGTGAAGCGCAAGGACGTCAAGCGCTACGAGAGCTTGATCCAGCGGCTCGGTCTCCGTCGATAAACCGAAGTGGAACCGGTGGAGTGCCCGATGCGCTCCGCCGGTTCGCCTTTTCCCGGTTGGGTTCCGGGAGACAAGGCCTTCGGTCACGAAAAATCGTTTGACCCCCGCAGACAGCTCGCCGAAGCGCCCCGATGGCGCCGCGAGCGCGGGACAAGCCGAACAAAACCCAAAGGATAAGATGCATGTCTCTTTTCAATGTGACGCGTAAGGAACTGATGTGGGGCGGCCGCAAGCTGGTGCTTGAGTCCGGTAAGATCGCCCGTCAGGCCGATGGCGCGGTGCTCGCGACCTACGGCGAGACCACGGTGCTCTGCACCGTCGTCGGCGCCAAGTCCGCGAAGCCGGGTCAGGACTTCTTCCCCCTGACCGTGAACTACCAGGAAAAGGCCTTCGCCGCGGGCAAGATCCCCGGCGGCTTCTTCAAGCGTGAAGGCCGTCCGTCCGAAGCCGAAACCCTGATCAGCCGTTTGATCGACCGTCCGATCCGTCCGCTGTTCGTCGATGGCTATCGCAACGAGACCCAGATCGTCTGCACCGTGCTGTCGCACGATCTCGAGAACTCGCCGGACATCGTCGCGATGATCGGCGCCTCCGCCGCGCTGACGATTTCCGGTCTGCCGTTCCTCGGCCCGATCGCGGGCGCCCGCGTCGGCTACAAGAACGGTGAATACCTGCTGAACCCGACGATCCAGGACGTCGCCGAATCCGAGCTCGATCTGGTCGTCGCCGGCACCCGCGAAGGCGTGCTGATGGTCGAAAGCCAGGCGCAGGAGCTCTCGGAAGAGGTGATGCTCGGCGCGGTCAACTTCGGCCACGATTCGTTCCAGGTCGTCCTCGACGCGATCATCTCGATGGCCGAGAGCTGCGCCAAGGAACCCCGCGACGTTCCGCCGCCGGCCGCTGCCGTCGCCGTGACCCTGGCGAAGTTCCAGGGCGCGGGCATCCCGGCCAAGTTCGCCGCCGCCTACGGCATCAAGGCGAAGCTCGAGCGCCAGGACGCGGTCAAGGCGGTTCGCGCCGAGGCCGTTGCGCTGCTTGACGACACCACCGTCGACGCCGTCGGCGCCAAGGACATCTTCGAGACCATGGAAGCCGACGTCGTCCGCTCCGCGATCCTCGATACCGGTGTCCGCATCGACGGCCGCAACGTCGCGCAGATCCGTCCGATCGAAGTCGAAGTCGGCATCTTGCCGCGCGCCCACGGTTCGGCCCTGTTCACCCGTGGCGAGACCCAGGCCCTGGTGGTCACCACCCTCGGCACCGGCCAGGACGAGCAGATCGTCGACGCGCTCGAAGGCGAATACCGTTCCGCCTTCATGCTGCACTACAACTTCCCGCCCTACTCGGTGGGCGAAGCCGGCCGCATGGGTTCGCCGGGCCGTCGCGAAATCGGCCACGGCAAGCTCGCTTGGCGTTCGGTGAAGCCGCTCCTGCCGACCGCGGAGAACTTCCCCTACACCATCCGCATCGTCTCCGAGATCACCGAATCCAACGGTTCGTCGTCGATGGCGACGGTCTGCGGTTCGTCGCTCTCGATGATGGACGCGGGCGTTCCGCTCGCCCGTCCGGTCGCGGGCATCGCCATGGGCCTGATCAAGGAAGGCGACCGCTTCGCGGTGCTCTCCGACATCATGGGCGACGAGGATCACCTCGGCGACATGGACTTCAAGGTGGCCGGTACCGATGCGGGTATCACCGCCCTGCAGATGGACATCAAGATCACCTCGATCACCCGGGAAATCATGGGCATCGCGCTGAAGCAGGCGCAGGAAGGCCGCATGCACATCCTCGGCGAGATGGCCAAGGGCCTCACCGGCGCCCGCTCGGAAGTTTCGGGCAACGCGCCGCGGATCACCACCTTCACCATTCCGAAGGAAAAGATCCGTGAAGTGATCGGCTCGGGCGGCAAGGTGATCCGCGAGATCTGCGAAGTCACCGGCTGCAAGATCGACATCGAGGACGACGGCACCATCCGCGTTGCCGCCGTCGACGCCACCAAGCAGGAAGAAGCCATCCGCTGGATCAAGGGGATCGCGGCGGAACCGGAACTCGGCGCGATCTACACCGGCAAGGTGGTCAAGGTCCTCGAGTTCGGCGCGTTCGTGAACTTCATGGGCAGCCGCGACGGCCTGGTGCACGTCTCGGAAATGGCGCAGAAGCGCGTCAATCATCCCGACGACGTCGTCAAGGTGGGCGACTCGGTGAAGGTGAAACTCCTGGGCTTCGACGATCGCGGCAAGGTGAAGCTGTCGATGAAGGCCGTCGATCAGGAAACCGGCGAAGAAATCGCGCCGGCCGCCAAGGTCGAATAATATCTGAATATTGGACCCGCCCCCTGGAATCCAGGGGGCGGTGCCCGGAACCGCTTGGGTCCCCGGGTTTGCATATTTTCGTTCGCCAGGGTAGAGATTCCCAGGCGCGCCCGACGGGGAAGCGGGCGCATGACCAAGAGGGGGTCGCGCGGTTCTCTAGCGTGCGATGGAACAACAACGGCGACCGGAAAGGCCTCCGGGTTCGTCGATACGGGTGGAGACGGATGGCGTGAAAACCCTCCAAAAGCTTTGGATTTCGGGGAAGGACGTCCTGCCTCTCGTCGAGGGTGGCAAGGGCATTGCCGCATCTTCCGGCTTGAGCGCGGGCGCTTGGGCCGCGGCGGGTGGCGTCGGTACGTTTTCCGGGGTCAATGCGGATTTCTATGACGAGAACGGGCGGTTCGTCCCGGTCGTCTACACCGGCAAGACCCGTGGCGAGCGCCACGAGGAACTGATTTCGTTCGCGATCCGGGGCGGTCTCGCCCAGGCGCGCATCGCCCACGACGTGTCGGGCGGCGAAGGCCGCATCCACATGAACGTGCTGTGGGAAATGGGCGGCTGCGAGCGCATCCTCGAGGGCATCCTCGAGCAGGCCAAGGGCCTGGTGCACGGCGTCACCTGCGGCGCGGGCATGCCCTATCGCTTGGCGGAAATCGCGGCGAAATACGGCGTCTACTATTACCCGATCGTCTCCTCGGCGCGCGCCTTCCGCGCGCTGTGGAAGCGCGCGTATTCGAAGAGCAAGGACTGGCTCGGCGGCGTGGTCTACGAAGACCCGTGGCTGGCGGGCGGCCACAACGGCCTCTCCAACAGCGAAAGCCCGACCAACCCGGAGCCGCCGTTCCCGCGCGTCGCCGAACTCCGCGCCGAGATGAACTCGGTCGGCCTCGAGTCCACCCCGGTGGTGATGGCCGGCGGCGTCTGGTCGATTGCGGACTGGGAAGACTGGATCGGCAACCCGGCGATCGGTCCGCTCGCCTTCCAGCTTGGCACCCGGCCGCTCCTGACCAAGGAAAGCCCGATTCCGGCCGCCTGGAAGCAGCGCCTCACCACCCTCGATCCGGGCGACGTGCTGCTGCACCGCTTCAGCCCCACCGGCTTCTATTCGTCGGCGGTGCGCAACACCTTCCTCGACGAACTCGTCGCGCGCTCCGAACGCCAGGTCGCGTTCGCGTCGGAAGCCAGCGAGGCGATGTCGGCGGAAGTCGCGTTCGGCCGCCGTGGCCGCACCATCTTCGTCGCGCCCGAGGACAAGCCGAAGGTCGAGGCTTGGGTGGCCGCGGGCTTCAGCGAGGCGATCAAGACCCCGGATGAAACCGTGGTCTTCGTCACCCCCGAGTCGGCCAAGACGATCCTCAAGGATCAGGTCGACTGCATGGGCTGCCTCTCGGCCTGCAACTTCTCCAACTGGTCGCAGAACCACGAGGGCACCACCGGCCGCCGCGCCGACCCGCGCTCGTTCTGCATCCAGAAAACCTTGCAAAACATCGCCCACCAGGGCGACGTCGAGCACGAACTGATGTTCGCCGGACACAACGTCCACCGCTTCAAGACCGACCCCCTGTACCGCAACGGCTTCATCCCGACGGTCAAGGAACTCATCGAGCACCTGCTCAAGGGCGGCTGATTCGGGTACATACGTACGTTTTTGCGAAAAAGCCGACAAAACCTAGGGTTTTGTCGGCTTCTTTCGTTGCGTTTTGTCGCCGGATTTGAATTAATACAGACAGCAGAACAACAGTACGTAGAACCTGCACCCGGGGGGGCCGGCTCCAGCCGGTAAAATGCAATGCTGAACCGTACACGACCGTTTTCCCACGTTCTCGAACAACTCCGTTCGGTCAACCTGCGCCCGACGCGCCAGCGTCTCGCGCTCGCCAAGCTGCTGTTCGAGAAACCGGACCGCCACGTCACCGCCGAAGCCCTGCACAAGGAAGCCGCGGCCGAAGGCGCGCGCGTCTCGCTGGCGACGGTCTACAACACCCTGCACCAGTTCACCGAGGCCGGCCTGCTGAAGGAAATCACCGTCGACGCGGGCTGCTCCTACTTCGACACCAACATCACCTCGCACCATCACTGCTACGACGAGGATACCGGCGCGCTGATGGATATCCCGGCGCAACACCTCCAGGTCGTCGGCAGCCCCGCGATCCCGGAAGGCAAGTCGATCCGCCGCATCGACATCGTCGTCCGCGTCGGCGACTGACGTAGCACGGAACTTGGCCAGGGGCTCCGCCCCTGGACCCCGCACAGGGCCTCGGGCCCTGTGTACCCATTTGTTTTTGCGCGAAGCGCGATAACCCCGTCACGCCGCGTGATGGTCAATTGCGCTGACGCGCGAAAAACCAAGTTATGGGATCAAAGGGCCCACGGCCCTTTGCGGGCCCGGGCAGCGCCCGGCTCTTACTTCACCGTCTCTCCCCGATATACCCCCCAGAACGCCGCGCGCGGCAGCCAGCCGGCGTAGCCGCCGGCTTCGACGCGGCAGTAGGTGGAGTTTTCGGGGCAGGAGGTGAGTTTGCCGACGACGCCGCCCTCGAGTTGGGCGACCACCGGGCTTTCGGCCTGGGGTTGGGCGCGCAGCGGCGTCACCGGGCCGATGATGCGGATGGCGCGGTTGCCCGAGAGCATGGAGCGGTGGACCCAGCCTTCGGTACCTTCCCAGTCGCGGATCTTGCGCCAGTGGTCGAACTCCTGGATCACCTCCACCGGCAGGTCGCGCTGGAGGTAGACCCATTCGATCGGATAGCGGACGCCCGGTCCGGAGCGCAGGTTGACCTGGGTGGCGCGCAGCGAGACGAAGCGCGGCAGGCGCTGGCCGGTTTCGCCGCCGCTGTCGGTATTTGCGGCGATCGCCGCAGCTGGGCCGAACGCGAGCAGCGCCGCGATGAGAAGGGCGCGGACGGCGACGGTGCGGAGGGACGATGGTGGCTGCGGCATACGAAGAAAAAACCCAGGCGTTCGATCAGGATGCCACCATAGAGCAAGATCGCCCGAGAATGAACCATCTCGCGCGGATTGCCGGTGATCGGGCGTACAGGCACAACCCTGGACATTGAACGCGCGCCTTGGTAAGTCTGCCGTGACGCTGGCGATGTCGGCGTCCGGGGAGGAAAAACATGAAGAAACCTGTCGTCATCGTCACGCGTCGGCTGCCGGAATCCATCGAAACCCGGATGAAGGAGCTTTTCGACGCCCGGTTGAGCCCCGACGACCACTCCATGACGGCGCAGGAGCTTTGCGACGCGGCGAAGGTCGCGGACGTCCTGGTGCCGACGATCACCGAGACGCTCGACGCGCGGGTGATCGCCGCGGCGGGTCCGCAGCTCAAGCTGATCGCCAATTTCGGCTCGGGCACCGACCACATCGACGTGTCCGCCGCGCAGGCGAAGGGGATCACCGTCACCAACACGCCGGACGTGCTGACCGAGGACACCGCCGAGATGACCATGGCGCTGCTTCTCTCGGTGCCGCGCCGGTTGATCGAGGGCGATCGCCTGGTGCGCGCCGGCAAGTGGGCCGGTTGGGGGCCGACGGCGATGCTCGGCAGCCGGGTCTCGGGCAAGCGCCTGGGGATCATCGGCATGGGCCGCATCGGCCAGGCTGTCGCCGAGCGCGCGCGCGGCTTCGGCATGTCGATCCACTATCACAACCGCCGCCGCCTGCATCCCTCGGTCGAAGACAGCCTCGAGGCGACCTATTGGGACAGCCTCGACCAGATGCTGCCGCGCATGGACGTGATCTCGATCCACTGCCCCGGCACGCCCCAGACCCACCACCTGCTCTCCGCCGAGCGGCTGAAGCTGCTGCGCCCGACGTCGTACATCGTCAACACCGCGCGCGGCTCGGTGATCGACGAGGACGCACTGGCCGAGATGCTCGCCACCCGCCGCATCGCGGGCGCGGCGCTCGACGTGTTCCAGAACGAGCCGCTGGTGAACCCGAAGTTCCTCAGCCTCGACAACGTCGTGCTGATGCCGCACCTGGGTGCCGCAACCGTGGAGGCGCGCAACGAGATGGGGCAGAAGGTGCTGATCAACATCAAGACCTTCGTCGACGGGCATCGCCCGCCCGACCGCGTTCTCCCCAACATCTGAGCCGCCGTTGCGCGCGGACCCGAGCCCGCTCGTTCAACCGATCTCCTGGTGCGACCCGTTCGCCGCGTTCGCGCCCCACGCCGACCGGCCGGGCGCGGCGTTGCTGCACGGCGGCGACCTCGCGATTTTGGGACTCCGCCCGACCGAGACCGTCACCGGCGGCTTTGCCGACCTCGCCGCGCTCCTGGCACGCCGGGGCGGCGTCGCCTCGCCCGGGTTCGGGCCGTTTGCGGGCGGGGTGATCGGCTACTTCGGCTATGAGCTCGGCGGCGAGATCGAGCGCCTGCCGCCGCCCGTAGCGGAAGGCCCGTCGCTCCCCGACATGGCCTTCGCCGTGTTCGACGCGGTCGCGGTGTTCGACCTCAAGGCACGCACCGCCGCCATCG
>LUYR01000365.1 GCA_001603335.1 Rhodospirillales bacterium Alpha_05
CCCGGAGCCCCCCGGAGGGGAGGGGTGCGTCAGGCCTGACGCACCGCCACGACTTTCTGGTAGAGGCCGCCGAAGCTGGTGGTCTTGGTCCAGCTGAACCGGGCGCGGCGATCGCGGGTGACGTAGTCGGCGATCTCGTTCTTCCACAGCGAGAAGGTGAACGGCTCGAGGCTCCAGGCGATGAACGCCATGATCGGCCAGAGCGGCTGCCACCAGACCATCTTGTGGTAGTCGATGAAGATCGCCTTGCCGCCGACGTCGACCTGGTCGAGCAGGTGGTTGACGATCATCGTCTTGTAGTCCTCGGGCACCTCGTGCAGCAGCAGGAAGCTGATCGCGACGTCGTACGGGCCCTTGATCGGCTCGGCGGCGTTGGCGCGGCGCACGAACAGGTTCTTGATCCCGCGGGCGCGGCGCTTCTTGCGCAGGCCGTCGAGCTGGACGGTGGAGATGTCCGAGATCGTCACCTTGCCGGGCGCGGCCTTGTCGGCGAGGTCGAGGCAGAAGTGGCCGTAGACGGAGGCGGGCATGTAGACCCGGTCGCCGGGGGTGATGTCGGCCAGCACGCCCTTCATCAGCGGGCGGTCGTTGAACCACAGGATCAGGGCGACGATCCACTGGCGGTCGAACAGCCAGTGGGCGAAGGGTGCGATGTAGGCCCAGGTGTAGACCTCCCGCAGGTAGCGGGGCACCGGCAGTCGCCAACGTTCCTTCGCCGCGTGGGATTCTCGCTCCGCCTCGGTGTCGTGGGCGAGGTCGAGCGCGTCTACGGCGTCAGACAAGAGCGGGCGGGCGTCCATGGTGAGAGTTCTCCGATCGGGGGAGTGGCGTTTCAGAAACAGAGGGGATCGGTGCGACGGTTGCGCGATCGTGTCGCCCCCCAGGCGTACACGGCGGATCCCATTCTTTTCCGGCGCCTCTCTGGTTCTCTACCCGGCGCGATCTGGTTCGGACGGCTAGGGTCCGAAATCTCCACTTTCCTAACGGTTCACGCGCGCCGGGGCAAGATTTCTCTCGCGCGCCGTTCGAACGCTGCGATCATCGCCTCGACGTCGTCCGGGCCAAAGCGATTGAGCAAGGCCTGGAGGGTGCGGGAACGCATCTCGCACAGAAATTCGAGGCTGACGAAACTGCCGGTTTCCTGGCGGCGGAAGCGCCACAGGATATTCAGGCGGCGGAACGGCGGCTGGTTTGCGGAGACGTCGATCGCCTCGTAGGGCGTCAACGTGGTCAGGGTGCGGAAGTTCTGGCGGAGGAACCGCATGCGCACCGTCTGCTCGGTGCCGTAGGTGTTGTCGGTACGCGCGATCACCCGGGCGGCGACCCACCCGGGGACGAACTCGGGGTAGCTTTCCACATCCGCGACCAAGTCGAAGACATCTTCGACCGCGAACGGCAATGGCCTGTGGACGGCGTAACGAAACATCGGCATCCCCGATGACACACAACGATTTCCCCTACCCCCATCCTAGGCTGGATGGGTGGGGATCGGCAAACGAAGAATGCCCGCGACTCGCTGGTTGTGGCAGTTATGTGACCACATTCAGGCGCACGTCGACGTTGCCCCGCACCGCGTTGGAATAGGGGCAGACCTCGTGCGCCTCGGCCACCAGGGCCTCCGCCTCGCCGCGCGGCAGCCCGGCGATGTGGACGGTGAGCTCGACGTCGAGCGCGAAGCCCTTGCCCGAGCCCGGTCCGATGCCGACGTCCGCGCTCACCGAGGTGTCGACGCCCGCGATCTTCTTCTGCCCGATCAGGTAGAGCAGCGCGTTGTCGAAGCAGGCGGCGTATCCGGCGGCGAACAGCTGCTCCGGATTGGTCGCCGCCTCGCCGGGGCCGCCCAATGCCTTCGGCATCGAGAGCTTGACGTCGAGAACGCCATCGGACGAGCGCGCGCGGCCGTTGCGCCCGCCGGACGCGGATGCCTGGGTGCGGTAGAGAATCGGCATGGTCTTGGCCTCCTGGTTTCACCTCGCCTTTGCATATGGGCACGCGCGGCGATTTCTCCTTGCCCCGCGCGCGGAAAATGCCGACATTCCGCGAAACGAAATCGAAATGGGTTTTCATGACTGAAGCCGTTGATGCCGTCTCCAAGCGGCGCACCTTCGCGATCATCTCGCACCCCGACGCCGGCAAAACCACGCTCACCGAAAAGCTGCTGCTGTTCGGCGGCGCGATCCAGGCTGCGGGCGCGGTCAAGGCGCGCGGCGACGCGCGGCGCGCGCGCTCGGACTGGATGAAGGTGGAGCAGGAGCGCGGCATCTCGGTCGCCTCCTCGGTGATGACCTTCGAGTTCGAGGGGCGGGTGTTCAACCTCCTCGACACCCCCGGTCACGAAGACTTCTCGGAAGACACCTATCGCACCCTTACCGCCGTCGACTCGGCGGTGATGGTGATCGACGCCGCCAAGGGCATCGAAGACCGGACGCGCAAGCTGTTCGAGGTCTGCCGCCTGCGCAACGTGCCGATCATCACCTTCATCAACAAGATGGACCGCGAGGCGCGCGACCCGTTCGATATCCTCGACGAGATCGAGCAGGCCCTCGCGCTCGACGTCACCCCGGCGTCGTGGCCGATCGGCATGGGCCGCGACTTCCTCGGCTGCTACGACCTGATGAAGGACCGCCTCGCGCTCCTGCACCGCAAGGGGCGCGGCGAGTTGCCCGAGCCGGGCGAGACCTGCGAAGGCCTCGAAGACCCCAAGCTCGACGCGATGCTGCCCGACCACGCGGTGGCGACGCTGCGCGAGCAGGTCGACATGGCGCGCGGCCTCTGCCCCGAGTTCGACCTCGAGTCGTACCGCGCCGGACACCTGACGCCGGTGTTCTTCGGCTCCGCGATCAACAATTTCGGCGTGCGCGAACTGCTGCAGGGCCTGGCCGACTACGCGCCGAGCCCGCGCCCGCAGCCC
>LUYR01000366.1 GCA_001603335.1 Rhodospirillales bacterium Alpha_05
AGCGTCGCCCGGGCCGCGCAACCGCCGCCCGCGTGACGGACCGCGCAATCCATCGTCCATTCGGCGACGTTGCCGTTCATGTCGTACAGACCGTAGGGATTGGGCGGGAAGCTCCCCACCGGCATCGGCCCGAGATCGGGCTGGCCGGGGTTGCAGCCGCGGCAGCTCGCCATGCCGGGCTGCATCGTGCCGCCCCACCAGTAGGGATCGCGCTTGCCGCCCTGCGCCGCGAAGGTCCACTCGGCGGAGGTCGGCAGGCGGCAGAACCGCCCGGTCGCCGAGGACACCCAGCGGGCGTAGGAATTCGCATCGTTCCACGAGATGTTGATCGCGGGCTTGGTGCCGCGCCCGAGCCCCGCGTCGTCGCCCACCGCCGGACAGCCACCCGCGGCGACGCAGGCGTCCCACTGGGCGAAGGTGGTCTCGGTGCGGGCGATGGCGAACGACTTGCCGCGCGGCATCGCGGGCAGCATCACCATTTCGGGAAAGATCGTGGCGGGCAGACCACCGGCGGCGAGTGCCGCCCCCGGCACCAGGACGGTCGCGCAAAGGAGCCAGAGGCCCCTCATCCACCCGAAATCCATCTTGCGGCGGGCAGCGAAAGCCGCGCGATCACGCCGCCCTCGGGCCGATGCCGCAACACCAGATCGCCGCCGTGCAGGCGCAGCAATCGCCGCGTGACGTAAAGCCCGAGCCCGGTGCCGCTTTCGGAAAAGCCGTCGACGCCGGGCTCGCCGTCGTTCTCGACGCGGATGCTCACGCCATGCTCGGGGTCGACGCCGGTTTCGACGCAGATCCGCCCGCCCTTGGGCGTGTAGCGCACCGCGTTGCCGAGCACGTTGAGCAGCGCCTGCCGCAGCCGCACCGCATCGGCGCGCACCACAACCGGCACCAAGTCCACCCGCGCCCGCATCACCACCCCGGCGGCGACGATGTCGCGCTGGAGCCAGTCGTGGGCGGCGGAGATCATCGACGACACGTCGACGTCGGATTCCTTCAAGGTGTCGTCGCCGAACTGCCGCCGCGCCGCCTCGGCGACATCGGCGATCAGCGCCTCCATGTGGCGGCAGGCATCCTCGATCTGCTTCGCCGCCTCGGCATAGCGCCGGTCGCCGAGCGGGCCGTAAGCCTGCGCCGCGATCAGCGCGGCGAAGCCCTGCACCGCGCCCAGCGGCGAGCGCAGCTCATGGGCGAGGACGATCGGCGAAATCTGGTCGGCGCTGGGGGCGTCGGTCTCGGAGTCCGCCATCGTCGTCAGGCTCCCGGCGCGGAAAGGGCGATAGTCCATTCGGCAAGCACCTCGGGGTCGGTCTCTCCCTTATCCATATGGGAGAAGTGGGTTTGAATACCATCCCGCCCGAGCAAACGATGCAGCGCCCAGATCGTTGCGCCGCGCACCAGGGAATTTTCGTCCTCCAGCAGCGGCGCGATCACCTCCGCCAACCCCGCGTCGCCGCCGTTGCCGATCGCGATCAAAACGTTGCGGACGAACCGCGCGCGGCCGATGCGCTTCACCGGCGAGCCCGAGAACAGCGCGCGGAATTGGCCATCGTCGAGCACCACCAAATCCGCCAAGGACGGCGCAAGCAGGTCGTCGCGCGCCACCAGCTTCAGCTCCGACGCCGCCTTGGCGAAGCGGTTCCATGGGCAGACGCTCAGGCAGTCGTCGCAGCCGTAGATGCGGTTGCCGATCAGCGGCCGGAATTCGTGCGGGATGGGCCCCTTATGCTCGATGGTGAGGTACGAAATACAGCGCCGCGCATCGATCTCGCGCGGCCCGAGGAAAGCGTCGGTGGGGCAGGAGTCGAGGCACCGGCGACACAACCCGCAACGATTCTCGTGCGGCGCATCCGGCTCCACCGCCAGCGCCGTCGCGATCACGCCGAGGAAGGTCCAACTGCCGAACTCGCGCGACACCAGGTTGGTGTGCTTGCCGATCCACCCCAGACCCGCCGCCTCGGCCAGGGGCTTTTCCATCACCGGCGCGGTGTCGACGAACACCTTCACCTCCGCGCCCAGCTCGCCGTGAATCCGCCGCGCCACCTGCTTCAGCTTCGCCTTCACCACGTCGTGGTAATCGCGATGCCGCGCATACACGCTGATCGCCCCCGCCTCCGGCCGCGACCGCAACGCCCGCGGCCCCACCGTCGGCCCATAGTTCAACGCCAGCACCACCGCCGACCGCGCTTCCGGCCACAGCGCATCGAGCGCGCCGCGCTGCGCGGCCCGCTCCTCCATCCACGCCATCTCGCCGTGCCGCCCCGCCGCGACGA
>LUYR01000367.1 GCA_001603335.1 Rhodospirillales bacterium Alpha_05
AGCACCCGGTCCATTTCGTCGTCGGGGATCACGATCGGCTCGCCGATCTGCAACACCCGCCAATACTGCTCGGCGAGCTCCTCGACTTCCTGCGCCAATTTCAGCGCGGCTTCGAGGTTGGAGCCGGTGGCGATCATCCCGTGGTTGGCAAGCAGGCAGGCGCGGCGGCCTTCGAGCGCGGCCACCGCCACGTCGGAGAGCTCCTGGCTGCCGAAGGTGGCGTAGCCGGAGCAGCGGATGTCTTTCCCGCCCGCGACCGCGATCATGTAGTGGAACGCCGGGATGTCGCGGCGCTGGCAGGCAAGCGTGGTGCAGAACGGCGCATGGGTGTGAACCACCGCGCCGATGTCGGGCCGCGCCGCGTAGATGTCGCGATGGAAGCGCCACTCCGACGACGGCGCGCACGCGCCGTGGAAGCGGCCGCGATCGTCGATCTCGACCATCGAAGCGGGCGAAAGCTTCGCCGCCGGGACACCTGACGGGGTGATCAGCATGCCGTCGTCGAACCGCGCCGAGACGTTTCCCGCCGTGCCTTTGTTGAGGCCGAGGCGGGTGAGCTCGGAGGCGGTTTTCAGGAGTTCGAAGCGCAACACGCGCGGCGGCAGACTCATGCTTTCGGGCTCCGTTCGGGGAACAGGGTGAGGAGGCCGTCGCGGCTGGCGTCGCAGCTGCCGCGCTCGGTGATCAACGCGGTGACGAGGCGCGCGGGGGTGACGTCGAAGGCGTAGTTGGCGCAGGCCGAGCCTTCCGGCGTCAGGCGCACGGTCTCGATCCGGCCGTCGGCGGTGACGCCCGAGATGTGCGACTGCTCGGTGGCGGCGCGCTGCTCGATCGGGATTTCCTTCACCCCGTCGTCCAGGGTCCAGTCGATCGTCGGGCTCGGCAGGGCGACGTAGAACGGCACGCCGTTGTCGAAGGCGGCGAGCGCCTTCAAATACGTGCCGATCTTGTTGCAGACGTCGCCGGTCGCGGTAGTGCGGTCGGTGCCGACGATGCAGGCGTCGACGAGGCCGTGCTGCATCAAATGCCCGCCCGCGTTGTCGGCGATCACGGTATGCGGCACGCCGTGGCGGCCCAGCTCCCACGCGGTGAGGCTGGCGCCCTGGTTGCGCGGCCGGGTTTCGTCGACCCACACGTGGATCGGCAGGCCCTGCTCATAGGCCTGGTAGATCGGCGAGAGCGCGGTGCCCCAGTCCACGGTTGCGAGCCAGCCCGCGTTGCAGTGGGTGAGGACGTTGAGAACCTCGGGCTCGCCCTTGCCCTGGTGGATCGCGCGCAACAGGCCGAGGCCGTGCACGCCGATCGCGTGGTTCATCGTCACGTCGGCGTCGGCGATCTCCCCTGCCCGCGTCCACGCCGCGTCGGCACGGGCTTCGGGTGCGAGCGGCGCGAGGGTCTCGCGCATGTCGGCGAGGGCCCAGTGCAGGTTGACCGCGGTGGGACGGGTGTTGAGCAGCCGATCATGCGCCGCCGCCAGCCCGGCGTCGGAGGGGTCGGCATCCATGCCGAGAGCGATGCCGTAGGCGGCGGTCGCGCCGATCAACGGCGCACCGCGCACCCACATGTCGGTGATCGCCACAGCCGCCTGCTCGACGGTTTCGAGCCGCGCCACCGCGAATTCGTGGGGCAGCTTGGTCTGGTCGATGATCTCCACCGCGCGCGCGTCCGTCGCGGGCCAGATCGTGCGGTAGGCCTTGCCGTCGATCTTCATCCGAACATCCTTTTGCTTACAGAACCCGGCCCGCGACGACCTTGAGCTTGGCGAGCAGCGCCTGGTCGCGCGCTTCGGGCGCGGTGATCAGCGCGTGCTCGAGGGCGTGGTCGCAGCCCATCGGGCACGCGGGGGGGCGGTGCCGCAGCAGCGGCGCGACGCCCTTCACCAGGGCGCGGGCGTTGTCCGCGTTCGCCACCAGCACCTTGATCACCTGATCGACGGTGACGCTGTCGTGGTGGGGGTGCCAGCAGTCGAAGTCGGTGACCATCGCCACCGTCGCGTAGCAGAGCTCCGCCTCGCGGGCGAGCTTGGCCTCCGGCATGTTGGTCATGCCGATCACGTCGCAGCCCCAGGCGCGATAGAGGTTGGACTCCGCCTTGGTCGAGAACTGCGGCCCTTCCATCACCAGATAGGTGCCGCCGCGCTTCACCGGCAGGGCGAGCGCCTTCGCCGCCTGCTCCAGCGCGTCGCCCAGGCGGCCGCACACCGGGTTGGCGCAGCTGACGTGGGCGACCAGGCCGGTCTCGAAAAAGCTCTTCACGCGCGCGAAAGTGCGGTCGATGAACTGGTCGACGATGACGAAGGTTCCCGGCGGCAAATCCTCGCGCAGGCTTCCCACGGCGGAAATCGAGATCACGTCGGTGACGCCCGACTGCTTCAGCGCATGGATGTTGGCGCGGTAGTTGAGTTCGGACGGCGGGATGCGGTGGCCGCGGCCGTGGCGCGGCAGGAACACCAGCCGCTGGCCGTCGAGGGTGCCGAACAGGAGTTCGTCGGAGGGTGCGCCGAAGGGCGTCGCCACCTTGCGCCACACCCGGTCGGTCAGGCCGTCGATGTCATAGACACCCGACCCGCCGATGATCCCAAGAATCGGCTC
>LUYR01000368.1 GCA_001603335.1 Rhodospirillales bacterium Alpha_05
GGTTTGGCGGTCGACGTCGGCGGGCTGCGGCGGGCCGTCGAACAGGATCGCGAGCGCGTTCTCGGTCTCGGTCAGGCTCTGGCGCAACTCGGTGTCGGCGGCTTCCTGGGTGCGCAGCGACTGCTCGGCCTCGAGCACGTCGAGGCTCGACACCGCGCCCGCGTCGTAGCGCGCGCGGGTGAGGTCGTAGGTGCGCTGGGCATAGGCGATGCTCTGCGCCGAGAGCGCGATGCGCTCGCGATAATAGACCAGTTGCCAATAAAGCTCGGTGGTGGTGGCGGCGAGCGCGCGCGCCGCCTCGTCGAGATCGGCGTAGCTCGCCTCGGCTTCGAGCGATGCGGCGTCGCGGGTTTTTCCAAGTGCGCCCCAGGGATCGGGGTTCCAGGAGAGGCCCGCCGAAACCTGGGATTCGCGCGTGGTGCGGCGCGGTGAGTCGAGGGTGCGATTGCGGGTGATCTGGGCGCTGGCGCTGGCGTCGGGGTAGAGGTCGCCCTGCGCCAGACCGGCGCGCAGCCGCGCCTGGCGCACCGCCTCCACCGTCATGGTGAGGTCGTTGTTGCGTTCGAGCGCACGCGCCACCAGGCGGTCGAGGTCGGCGTCGCCGAACGCGGTCCACCAGTCGTCGGCGACCGGCGCGGCGACGGCGGGTGCACCGGCATAGCGCGCCGGAAGGTCGAGGGCGGGGCGCCGATAGTCGGTGTCGACCCAACCGCACCCGGCGAGCGACAGGCCGAGCAGCACGGCCAAGGATCGTGTGGCGTATGTCATTCCCGCGCCAATGCCTCCACCGGGTCGAGGCGCGCCGCATGCCGCGCCGGAAGAAAACCGAAAGCCACGCCGATGATCGTCGAGCAGCCGAACGCGGCGACCACCGACCAGCCGGAAATCGACATGCGGAAGCTGTCGCTGCTGAATGCGGCGTCGATGCCGAGGGCGAGCAGCACGCCCAGGATGCCGCCCAACAGGCAGACCAGCACCGCCTCGATGAGGAACTGCTGCATGATGTCCGAACGCCGCGCCCCCACCGCCATGCGCACGCCGATTTCGGCGGTGCGCTCGGTGACGCTCACCAGCATGATGTTCATCACCCCGATACCGCCGACCACCAGCGAGATCACCGCGATCGCCGAGACCAGCAGGGTCATCGTCGCGGTGGTCTTGTCGATGGTCTGGCGAATGGTGTCGGTGTTGATGACGAAGAAGTCCTTGGTGCGGTGGCGCTTTTGCATCAAATCAACGATCCGGGTCTCGGCCTCGCTGGTCGAGGTGGTGTCGGCGACGCGCACGGTGATGCGTTGCAGGTAGGTCTGCCCCAGCACCCGGTTCATCGCGGTGGTGTAGGGAATCCAGACGTAGAGGGTGTCGGGGTTGCCGAATGCGGCGGTGCGGGGCTGGGTCACGCCGATCACCCGCACCGGCACGTCGCCGAGCAGGATCACCTTGCCGATCGGGTCGGCGTCCTCGCCGAAGAGCTTCTTCAAGGTGTTGTTGTCGATCACCGCTTCCTGCGCCTGGCGCTGCACGCTGCGCTCGGTGAAGAACATCCCTTGCGCCAGCTCGTAGCCGCGCACGCGGAAATAGTCGGGGCCGACGCCGTTGATCGTGCCGGTGACCGAGATATTGCGATAGCGCAGGCTGCGCGACGCCGACACCGAGGGCGTCACCGAATCGACGAAGTCCTGGAGCTTCAGCGCGTCGGCGTCGCGCGCCACCAGGGTGCGGATGCGGCCCGAGCGTTCGTCGCCGAAGTCGCGACCGGGCAGGATGTCGATGGTGTTGGTGCCGATCGAGGAGATGTCCTGGAGGATCTTCTGCCGCGAACCCTCGCCCAGCGCCACCACCGACACCACCGAGGCGATGCCGATGATGATCCCGAGCATGGTGAGGAAGGTGCGCAGGCGGTGCGCCGCCATCGCGAGCACCGCCATGCGGAAGGCCTCCGCCGCGCGGCTCGCGAGCGCGCTCCAACTCGGCGCCTCGGGCTCGCCCA
>LUYR01000369.1 GCA_001603335.1 Rhodospirillales bacterium Alpha_05
CAATGAGCGCCGCGCCGAAACCGCCGCTGCCGCCGGCCGAACGCCTGCGGCTCGAGGAACAGGCGCCGCGCACCTGGCAGCGCATGCTCTCGGGGCGCAGGCTCAACCTGATCACCCCGTCGGCCCTCGATATCGAAATCCACGACATCGCCCTCGGACTGTCGCGCAACACCCGCTGGAACGGCCAGACCCTCGGCGCGCACGGCTGGACGGTGGCGCAGCATGCGCTGTTCGTCGTCGACATCCTCCAGCGCCAGCGCGCCGACTGCCCGAGCTGGGTGCTGCTCGCGGCGCTGCTCCACGACGCGCCGGAATACGTCACCCACGACCTGATCACGCCCTTGAAGGCCGCGGTCGGCGACGTCTTCCGCGAAATCGAGAGCCGCCTCCAGGAAGCGGTGCACCTCGCCTTCGGTCTCCCCGCCCGCCTGCCGCCCGAAACCGCCGCCGAGATCAAGCGCGCCGATTTGATCGCCGGCGCGACCGAGGCGGTGCAGCTCGCCGGGTTCTCCGCCAAGGAGGTCCGGGGAATTCTCAAGATCACGGAAAAGCCTTTGAAAACCATCACGCTGGAGCCGATGCCCTCGGCCGCTGCGCAGGCCGCGTTCCTCGCCCGCTTCGACCAGCTCTACCGCGCCCACCGCCACGCGCAGGCGCAATCCGGAGGCGTCAAACCCGATCCGGAAAAGCCCGACGAATTCCGGTTCTAATGTCGGGCCCCTGCAACTATACTCCGCCGCCATGATGCGCGGAGTCACACGGTATATCCTCAAGCAACTGATCATCGGAATGATTCTGGTGACCAGCGGCCTGACCATTTTGTTGTGGCTCAGCCAGTCGCTGCGCTTCATCGACCTGATCGTCAACAAGGGATTGTCGGCGGGCCTGTTCCTGCGCCTGACCTCGATGCTGCTGCCCGGCTTCCTGATGGTGGTGCTGCCGATCGCGATCTTCACCGTGATGCTGTTCGTTTACAACAAGCTCTCCGGCGACCGCGAACTGGTGGTGATGCGCGCCGCCGGGATGAGCCAGTGGGGGTTGTCGAAACCCGCGATCATCCTCGCCGCGGCGATCGGAATTTTCTCCTACGCCCTCACCCTCTGGATCGCGCCGGAATCGGTGCGCGCGTTCCGCGAGTTGCAGTGGTCGATCCGCCAGGACATCACCCACCTTGTGCTGAAGGAAGGCGAGTTTACCGACGTCGGCAACGGCATCGTCGTCTTCGTCGGCGAACGCGCGGCCGACAACGTGCTCTCCAACATCCTGATCTGGGACACCCGCAATCGGCAGAAGGAGGTCACGGTGATGGCCGAGCGCGGCGCGCTGGTCGCCGGCGCCGCAGCGCCCCGGATCCACCTGGTCAACGGCTCGCGCCAGGAATACGACCCGCAAACCCACGCGTTCTCGATGCTCTACTTCGATTCCTACACCGCCGAATTCGGCGACTCCCACCCCAACGACGAAGTCCGCTTCCGCGACGCGCGCGAACGCTCCCTCGGCGAACTCTTCGGCGAGACCGAGGGCACCTTGAGCGCCCAGGACGTGCGGCGCTTCCGCGTCGAAGGGGTGCAGCGCCTGCTGCTGCCGCTGCACGTCGTCGGCCTGTCGCTGCTCGCCCTCCTCGGCCTGTTGGGCGGAAGCTTCGACCGGCGCGGCCAGAACGGCCGGATCGCGATCGCGGTGGTGATGATGGTGGCGTTCCAGGCGGTCTGGCTCGGCGCCAACAACCTCGCGGCGCGTTCCCTCGCGATGCTGCCGCTGCTGCCGATCCTGACGCTTCTGCTGATTGTGATTCCCGCATACCTTCTGTACGCTGTCCGCCGCGCCCGCGTTCCCGCGGGCTCCTCCTCCGGGGTGTCTGGCTCGTGATCCGACTTCGCCTTTCCGCGCCGCCCGGCGCCAATCGCGTCCACCGCCGGACGATCCCCGCAGCCGGGCTCGCGGCCTACCTGTTGCTGAGCGTCGCCTTGCCCGCCAGCGTCCTCGCCGCCGCGCCGAAC
>LUYR01000370.1 GCA_001603335.1 Rhodospirillales bacterium Alpha_05
GCTGGGCGGCGGGCGCTTGGTTCAACTTCGGCGGCGGCGGCGCTTCGGTGCGCAGCGGGCGCACCACGGTGACGTCCGAGCGGCTGCCGCCGGCATAGGTGCGGTCCTGGGGATCGACCGCGAGGCCGCGCACCGGTTCCTTGCCGTCGGTGGCTTCGGTCGGCTGAATCATCTGCGGCGGCTTAGGCGTGCTGTCGTACCAGGAAGAGCAGCCACTCAGCAGGCCGCCGAAAATGGCGGCGATGCCGACGACGCGGACCCGCGCGGCCCAGGTTTTCCCGGCGCCCCCCCGAACTTCTGCCCCAATCAGCATTCTATTAGATCCCTCTTTGACGCGAACACGCGGAGCGAGCCTCCGGCGCGAGCGGCATGATCGCCCCCGAAACGACGACGCCGCGAACCCCGAAACAGGTTCCGCTCCATATAACATCAAATCCGAAACAGGTGAAATCCCTAACGCTCTCCACCACCGGAGATCACAGGGCGTTCTCGAGCTTGTATTCGCGGCTGAGTTCGACGTATTTCCAGGCATGCGGCGCGAAGTTCTCGATTTCGCCGGGGCGAAGGTCGCGCAGGTAGCGCGCCGGAGAGCCGCCCCAAAGCTGGCCCGAGGGCACCCGCTTGCCCTGGGTCAAGAGCGCGCCCGCGCCGAGCATCGCGCCGCTTTCCACCACCGAGGCGTCGAGCAGGGTGGAGCCCATGCCGATGAAGCTTTTGTCCTCGAGGGTGCAGCCATGCAGGATCGCGCCGTGGCCGACGGTGACGTCGTCGCCGATGATCGTCGGCGCGCCGTGGGAGAGATGGACGACGGTGCCGTCCTGGATGTTGCTGCGCTTGCCGACGCGGATCATGTCGACGTCGCCGCGCAGCACGCAGCCGAACCAGATGTTGGAATCCTCGCCGATCACCACGTCGCCCATCACCGACGCGCCGGGGGCGACGAAGGCGGAGGGATGGATTTCGGGGCGCACGCCCTTGTAGGGCAGAATGATCGGGGCCATCGGGAACCTCTGCTGCAAAAATCGGGGCGCGGGCCGGAGCCCGCGCGGTTCAAGGGTATTTAGGGGAACATCGGCACCAGGGCCAGCCCCTCGGTCTCGCCGAAGCCGAGCATCACGTTCATGTTCTGCACCGCTTGGCCGGATGCGCCCTTGACCAGGTTGTCGATGGCGCAGGTGACGATCGCCGCGTTCCGGCGACGGTCGGCGGTGACGCCGATCAGGGCGAGGTTGGAGCCGCGGGTGTGGCGGGTGTGCGGCGTCGCGCCGAACGGCAGAACGTGAACGAACGGCTCCGCGGCATAGCGTGCGGCGAGGGTCGCGTGGAGGTCGGCGGCGGTCGCGCCGTTGGTCATGCGGACGTAGATCGTCGAGAGCATGCCGCGGTTCATCGGGATCAGGTGCGGCGTGAAGCTCACCGTCACCGCCTCGCCGGCGGCGGCGCTCAAGCCCTGCTCGATCTCGGGCGAATGGCGATGGCTGGCGACGCCGTAGGCGTGCATCCCTTCCGCCACTTCGGTGTAGAGCGAGCCTTCCTTGGCGGCGCGGCCCGCGCCCGAGACGCCGGACTTCGAATCGATGACGATCTGGTCGAGGTCGATCTGCTTCGCCTCGATCAGCGGCACCAACGGCAGCTGCGCGGTGGTCGGGTAACAGCCCGGATTAGCGACGAGGCGCGCCTTCGCCACCTCGGCGCGCTTCAATTCGGTGAGGCCGTAGACCGCCTCGGCCTGCAACTCGGGAGCCTGGTGCGGGTGGCCGTACCACTCGGCATAGCTCGCGAGGTCATCGAGCCGGAAATCGGCGGAGAGGTCGCAGACCTTCTTGTCCCGCGGCAGGGCGGCGATGATCTCCTGGGTGGTGCCGTGCGGCAGCGCGCAGAAGATGAAGTCCGCCGCCGACGCGTCGAAGGCGTCGAGCGCGACGAGGTCGGGGAGGTTGAGCGGCGCGAGGTGCGGAAACACCGAGGCCATGCTCTGCCCCGCCTTGCGGTCGGCGGTGAGCGCGCTCAATCGGACGCGCGGATGGTTTGCCAGCAGTCGGATCAGTTCGGCGCCGGTGTAACCGCTCGCCCCGAGAATCGCTACGTTGGCAATCTCCGCCATCGTCCTGTCCTTTCCTGTTATCGCATCAACATGCGTTGCAACACATTAGGTGAACCCGACTCCCGCCGCAACCGGCACCCCCGGCATGGCGGGTATGAAAAAAGGCCCGCACGGGGCGGGCCTTTTTTTGAAGTTCGGCAATGCGCGGGCAGCCGCCCGCTGCCGATCAACGCTTGGAGAACTGGAAGCTACGGCGGGCCTTGGCCTTGCCGTACTTCTTACGCTCGACGACGCGCGAGTCGCGGGTCAGGAAGCCCGCCTTCTTCAGCACGCCACGGAGATCCGGCTCGAACAGATTGAGCGCGACGCTGATGCCATGACGCACCGCACCGGCCTGACCCGAGAGACCGCCACCCTTGACCGTGCAGACCACGTCGATCTGACGCTCGCGGTTCGCAACGACGAACGGCTGGTTGATGACCATGCGCAGAACCGGGCGCTGGAAGTATTCCAGGACGTCGCGGCCGTTGACGGTGATCTTGCCGGTGCCGGGCTTGACCCAGACGCGGGCGATCGCGTTCTTACGCTTGCCGGTGGCATAGGAGCGGCCCTGGGCGTCGCGCTTCGGCTCAGCCTTGACCGGCGCCGCGGCGACTTCGAGATCCTTCAAGGCCTCGAGGGATTTCAGATCGTCAGCCATGGAGTTACACGCTCCTCTTGTTCTTCGGGTTGAGCGCGGCGACGTCGAAGATCTCCGGCTGCTGCGCTTCGTGCGGATGCGCGGCGCCCGGGTAGACGCGCAGCTTCTTCAGCTGGGCGCGGCCCATCGGACCCTTCGGAACCATGCGCTGCACGGCCTTTTCGATGACGCGCTCGGGATGCTTGCCCGAGAGGATCTCGCCCATGGTGCGGTCTTTGATACCGCCCGGATAACCGGTGTGCCAGAAGAAGCGCTTGTCGGTCAGCTTGCGACCGGTCAGCTTCACCTTCTCGGCGTTGACCACGATGACGTTGTCGCCGCAATCGATATGCGGCGTATACATCGTCTTGTGCTTACCCCGCAGAATGTTGGCGATAATGACCGCCAGACGGCCCAGGACCACGTCCTCGGCGTCGATCAGCAGCCACTTGCGCTCAACTTCGGAGGGCTTGGCGGAATAGGTTTTCATCACACCGTCCGTCTTGTTCTGATTTCGGTGAACAGTCGGCCGATGCACCATGCGCCGACCGTCAAGGGCGCGGAGTATGCCACAGCGCTCCGGCGTGTCAACGACGATTAATCGTTATATTTCAACGTATTGTAATGTGGTATTTTGATACCTCCTATGTTTTTGATGAAAATCAACAGCTTAGGCAGTTTTCGCGCTCGCCGGCGGGTGCAATCATTCTGCAATCATTCTGCAAACGCCCACCCCGGAGATTTGCAAATCGCGAATCCCAAACTGCGAATTGCCCCTGCCGCCCTGCGCGACGACGCCCTTCTATTGTTGTTTTTCAATGCATTAGATCGCACACCGGAGTTGGCATAAGCCGTGCTTCCAAGGCTTCAGAAAAAAATGAAACGCAAAGCCCTGGGAGACCTCGATGCGCGGAAAAATCGCCATCCGTCAGGACCACCATATCTGCGGACGCTTCGACGAAGCCTTCGGAACCCGCGACATCTATCGCTTCGGCCTCCACCTCGGAGTCGAGATCGCGAAGTCGGCGACGCCCAAGATCGTCGTGGCCTCGGACCGCCGCCCGCTCAACCGCACCCATGTCCACCTCGTCATCGGTGGCTTGCAAGGCGCGGACTGCGACGTGGTGTTCCTCGGCTGCGTCCCCTACCCGATGCTGATCCATGCCTGCCGTGCGCTCGACATTCCGAACGCGCTGATGGTGACGTCGGCGGAGGCGGAGGACGGCACCATCGGCTTCCGCGCCGTCCTTAATAACGACCCGATGCCGAGCTTCGAACTGAAGGAACGGTTCGAGGCGAGCCGCACCGACCGCTTCGACGGGATCAGCGGCAACGGCCGCCTCACCGAAACCAATCTCTCGCACGGCTACCTGCGCTGGCTGCTCCACGGCGCGCGTCCGGCGCACGGCGACCTCGCGGTGCTTTGGGACGCGGGCAACGGCGCCACCAGCGACATCGTCACCAGCCTCGCCACGGCACTGCCCGGACGGCAGGTGGTGATCAACCAGGGCGGCGACGCGCCGCTGATCGCGCGGGATGGGGAAACCGCGGCGCGCGAACTCGGCGAATCGGTGGGCGCGGGCGGGTTCGACCTCGGCGTCGCGTTCTCGGGCGACGGCATCGGCCTCCTGATGGTCGACAACCTCGGCGAGCCG
>LUYR01000371.1 GCA_001603335.1 Rhodospirillales bacterium Alpha_05
GGGCGCCGAGGCGGGGAGGATGACGCTGAACGCGCTGCCCTTGCCCGGCGTGCTCTCGAGGGTGATCACGCCGCCCAGCGCCTCGGCGAGGCGGCGCGAGATCGACAGGCCGAGGCCGGTGCCGCCGTATTTGCGGCTGGTGCCGCCGTCGGCCTGGCGGAACGCCTCGAAGATCTCGGCCTGACGGTCGAGGGGAATGCCGATGCCCTGGTCGCGCACCACCAGCGCCACCGCGTCGGCGGGGTCGAGGGGCGACCCGTGCGGCAGCTCGGCGGCGGTCGGGCGCTTCACCGTGAGGCTCACCTCTCCGCCCGGATCGGTGAACTTGAACGCGTTCGAAAGGAGGTTGCGCATCACCTGCTGGAGGCGATGGGAGTCGGTCATCAGGCTCGGCGGCGCGTCGGGCGCGATGGTGATGCCGAAGGGAATGCCGCGCGCTTCCGACACCGGCAGGAACACCCGTTCGAGGTCGGCGACGAAGCCCGCAACCGCGGTCTGCTCGATGGTGATCTCGACCTTGCCCGCCTCGACCTTGGAGAGGTCGAGGATGTCGTTGATCAGCTTGAGCAGGTCGCTGCCCGAGGCGTTGATGGTGCGTGCGCTCTCGACCTGGCGCTGGGTGAGGTTGCCGCCCCGGTTCTCGCCCATCAGCTGCGAGAGGATGAGGATGCTGTTCAACGGGGTGCGCAGCTCGTGGCTCATGTTCGCCAGGAATTCCGACTTGTAGCGATTGGCGGTTTCGAGCTCCTTGATCTTCTGGCGGATCTCGTCGCGCGCCGCGATCAGGTCGTCGTTCTTGCGCTGGATCGCCTTGCTGCGCTGTTCGAGCTCCTGGGTGCGCTCCTCGAGCTCCTCGTTGGTGACCCGCAGCTCTTCCTGCTGCGACTGGAGTTCGCTCTCCGACTTCCTGAGCGCGCGGGTCTGCTCCTCGAGTTCCTCGTTGATCACCCGCAGCTCTTCCTGCTGGGTCTGGAGCTCACGCTCGCTTTCGATCAACGCCTGCGCCTGACGGTGCAGTTCGGCGTTGTTGACGCGCAACTCGGCCTCTTGCTCCTGCGCGCGGTGCAGCAGCCGTTCGATGGTCTGGTGGCTGTCGGCGGCGGCGATCAGCACGCCGACGTTGCGCGCGATGTCGCGGATGAAGCGGCGCTGGTTCTCGCCGAAGGGGGCGAACGAACCGAGCAGCATCACGCCGAGGGCCGCGCCCTCGAACATCAGCGGCACCGCGGCGAACCACTGCGGCTTGGCCTCGCCCGCGCCGTAGTCGACCATCGGGGTTTCGGATTCGCCGGTGGAGAAGTAGATCGGTTCGCGCTCCGCCGCGGCCTGGCCGACCATGCCGTCGCCGAAGCCGACGTGGCCGAAGCGCTCGGCGTCGCGGTCGGTCCAGCCGTAGCGCGCGCTCAAGGACAGCACCTCGGCATCGTTGCGGGTGAGGTAGACCGCGCCGAGCGGCACGCCGAAGTGCTGGACGATGGTGGAGAGGAAACTCTCGGCCAGCCGCGTCGGGTCGTGCTCGCCGCGCAACGCCGCGTCGATCCGCTCCGAGCCGGTGCGCAGCCAGTCGTGGGCGCGCAGGCGCTGCGCCATGGCGTCGAGGGCGCGCAGCAGCAGGCCGAGCTCGTCCTTGCGGGTGGTGTCGATGGTGACGTCGAGGTCGCCCTTGGCGATCGATTCGGCGATGCCGGTGGCCTTGAAGATCGGCGCGGTGAAATTGGTCGAGAACAGCAGCGCGCCCAGGCCCATGAACAGCGCCATGAAGAAGCCGAGCGCCGACATGTCGATGCCGAGCTTGCGCACCGGCCCGAGGACTTCGTCGTGGTCGATCTTCGACACCAGGAACCAGTCGACGCCCTGCACATTGAGGGTGTCGAGCGCCACCAGCACCGGGTTGCCGGCGCTGTCGACGTATTGGCCCATGGTGTGGCCGCTGCCGGTGCGCGCGGTTTCCCAATAGGCGAGGGAGGGCATGGTCTTGCCCATCTTCCAGCGGCCTTCGCCGGTGGTGCGCACGGTGGTGCGGAACTCGTAGTGGGCGCGGCTCTTGTCGAAGGCGACGATGTAGGATTCGCCGGTCCGGCCCATGCCGTCGCGGGAGTCGACGATCTTGTCGATCAACTCGGGACCGAGGCGGATCGCGATGATCCCCGCCATCTTGCGGTCCTTGCCGAAGTAGGGCTGGCCGATGAATGCCGCGTAGTTGCCGTTGCCCTCGTCGGTATAGGGGAGGAAGTCGACCATCGCGGTCTGGCGGGTCACCGAGATCCTCTGCCAGAGCTTGGTCAGGCCGCTGTCGAGCATCGCGCCCGAGTCCAGCTGCACCCCCGCCATGTGCGGCGAGCCGATCGAGTAGAGGACTTGCCCCGAGGTCGAGATCAGCACCAGATCGGCATAGTCGAAGGTGCCGAGGTAATGGCGCAGCGACGGCGTGTAGCGGTCGTAGATTTCCTGGTATCGGGAGGAGAGGAAGTCGACCGAGTGGGATGCCGGTGAGACCGGCATCGCGCCGATCTCGCTGTAGAGGTTGATGATATCGTTTCGCTGGTTCAGCCGCCGCACCGATTCGATGCGCATCGCGAAGTCCTGCTCGATGCGGTTCTTGCGCAGGCTCTGGACTGTGGTGAGCTGACTGAACGATTTGTCGAGAAGGGATTCGGCCGCGAAGTGGGTGCAGAGGAGGACGACGAGGATCAGCGGCACGATCCCGGCGAGCACGTAGAACGAAAACAGCTTGCCCCGGATCGACGTGTCGGCGATTCGCATATGAAACCCCCCCAGGTCTCCCGCCTCATCCTTTGGAAGGATGGGCCGCCCATTTTGGGCTTTTATGGTCGGTGCGTAACATACGCCTCCCCCATGCACCCGGCAACAGTCCAAAGGCGGAGGAGCGGGTATCGGAAGGCTTCGGGGAGAGTTCTGGATGCGCGGCAAGGGGAAATCCGCTATCTCCTGTGTTCGACGCCCGCGCAAGGAGAGTTTGCCATGAGTTCCGACGCCCCCACCGGCTTGACCCAGCTCGGCCAGTCCGCCCACGCCGCAAGCACCCCCGAGGCCGCCACACTCGAGCGCGTGCCGTGGCAGGGCGACGATCTGCCGCGCACCGTGGTGCGCTTCGTCTGCCCCGAGTTCACCTCGCTGTGCCCGGTCACCGGACAGCCCGATTTCGCGCATCTGGTGATCGACTACGTGCCGGCGAAGTGGTTGGTGGAATCGAAGTCTTTGAAACTGTTTCTCCAGTCTTTCCGCAATCACGGCGCGTTCCACGAATCCTGCACGGTGATGGTGGCGCGGCGCCTGGTCGAGCTGCTCGACCCGGCGTGGCTCCGGATCGGCGGGTACTGGTATCCGCGCGGCGGTATCCCGATCGACGTGTTCTGGCAGACCGGGCCGGTGCCCGAGGGCGTGTGGCTGCCCGACCAGGGCGTGCCGCCCTATCGCGGCCGCGGCTGATTGACCGGGCTCCCGACTTTCCCCATGTCTTGAAAAGGCTTGGCGAACTTGGAGATTGGCGATGGACCTGGCGACCGCGATCCGCACCTGCCTGCACAAGTACGTAACCTTCTCCGGCCGGGCGCGGCGCGCCGAGTTTTGGTGGTGGGTGCTCGCCTACTTCGCCGCCTCGACGGTGGCGGTGATCTTCGACGCCGCGGCCTTCGGCCATAGCAACGCGCTGTTCTCCGGCGTGCTCTCCCTCGCGGTGTTCCTGCCGACCGTCGCGGTGGCGGCGCGCCGCCTGCACGACATCGACAAATCCGGCTGGTGGCAGCTGCTCTGGCTGATCCCTCTGATCGGCCCGCTGGTCCTGCTGTTCTGGTGGACGCGGCCCGGCGAGACCGGGCCCAACCGCTTCGGCCTCGACCCGATCAACCCCGCCGCCGGAGCCGACGCCAGCTTCGTCGACCCGGCGGGGATGTGATCGCAGGCCGGACGCCCACGTCCGCAGGGGTGTGACGGGCATCACAGATTATCTCGTTGGGCGGGCATAGGTTCGCGGCGATCAACTCGCACGCGAAGGTAATTATGACATTTTTCCAATCCATTAGTTCATGTCTGACGAAGTACTTCCGGTTTTCCGGTCGGGCCTCGCGCTCCGAATTCTGGTGGTGGCAGCTGTTCCTCCTGCTGACGATGGTGGTGCCGATGTTCGCGACCGTGGTGCTGATGCCGACGGCGCCGGATCTGATGGAGGCCCTGAGCGCGATCATCTTCATCGTGCAGGCGACCTGCTACATCCCCTGCCTCGCGGTGATCTCGCGTCGCCTGCACGACATCGGCAAGTCGGGCTGGTGGCAGCTCCTCGGGTTCGTGCCGCTGCTCGGCATCATCGTGCTTCTGATCTGGTGGACGCGCAAAGGCGATGCCGGGGCAAACCGCTTCGGGCCCGATCCGATGGCCTCGCCGGACGCCGCGTTCGTCGCCGCGGCGTAACCCAAATTCCGGCGCGGGACCGTTGGCCCCGCGCTTGGCTTTTTCGTCGCCGCACGCGCCTCAGCGTTGGGCGGTGCGCCAGTTTTCGGCGATGTGGTAGCCCGCGCTTTCCGGCCGCAGGCGGACGCGGTTGCGGATCACGTCGGCGAGCTTTTCCGCCATCATGATCGTCGGCATGTTGAGGTTGCCCGAGACGATGCTCGGCATGATCGACGCATCGACGACACGCAAACCCGCGACGCCGTGAACCCGGCCCTGGCTGTCGACCACCGCCATCGGGTCGCTCTCCGGCCCCATGGCGCAGGTGCAGGACGGGTGGTAGGCGCTCTCCACCATCTTGCGGGCGTAGGCGTCGATCTCGTCGTCGGTTTGCACCTCGGGCCCCGGCGCGAGCTCGCCGCCGTTGTAGGGCGCCATGGCGGGCTGGTTGAGGATCTCGCGGGTGAGCTTGATGCCGTCGCGGAACTCGCGGCGGTCGCGCTCGGTGGAAAAGTAGTTGAAGCGGATGCGCGGCGCGGCGGTCGGATCGGCGGAG
>LUYR01000372.1 GCA_001603335.1 Rhodospirillales bacterium Alpha_05
CCTGAGCGAAGCCGCGCGCGCCACCGACAGCCGCGTCAGCGCCGCCGCCCACGCGGCGGAGCAGGCGGCGAGCAACGTCCACTCGGTCGCCGCCGCCACCGAGGAGCTCTTCGCCTCGGTCGACGAAATCAACCGCCAGACCCAGGCCTCGGGTGAGATCGCACATGCCGCGCGCGATCGCGCCGCCGACGCCGAAACGACGATGTCGGAATTGGGCGAGCAGACCCGCAGCATCGGCGCGGTGCTCGACATGATCACCGACATCGCCAGTCAGACCAACCTCCTCGCGTTGAACGCCACCATCGAGGCGGCCCGCGCGGGCGAGGCGGGCAAGGGCTTCGCCGTGGTCGCGGGCGAAGTGAAGACCCTCGCCAACCAAACCGCCCAGGCCACCGACCGCATCGCCGACCAGATCGGCGGGGTGCAGGCGCGCACTGGCGGCGCGGCAACCCTGATCGGCGAGGTTTCGGAGATCATCGGCAAGCTCGACGCCGCGGCCACCGGGATCAGCTCGGCGGTCGAGCAGCAGCGCGCGGCGACTCACGAGATCGCGCGGAACATCCACGAAGCGGCGCGAGTCACCGACGAAATGAGCGGCAATGTCGGCGAAGTTCAGGCTCACGCGGCGAAAGTTGCGGGTTCGAGCGCGGCAATCAAGGACGCGGCGGACAAGCTCGGCGCGGACGCCGAGGCATTGAACGCGGTGGTTGACCGCTTCCTCGCCGACGTGCGGGCCGTTTAAGCCCTGCCAATGGTCGCGTAATGCGTTGGAAACAGCCGGATTCCCCGGATCACGGGGGCCGGCTGTTTTGCTGTTTGGACGCATCCCAGGATTGCGACTCGTGAAATTTCCGAAAACCGAGACCGAAAAAAGCGATTGAATATTTCTGCGCGAAAGACGAGAGTTTGAACCAGAGGAACAAACTCTGGGGGGAGTGCCTCGCGCAATAAGCGCACGACGCGCAGGGGAACCCCCTAGCCACGGCAAACCACGCCCGCGGCGACGGATCGCGGGGCACTCTGGAGACGTCTCATGGCTCTCTTCTTTACCTGCGTCCTCCTGCTTATCGCCGGGTATTACGTCTACGGCAGCTTCGTCGACCGGATTTTCGGGCCCGACGCCAGCCGTGCCGTCCCATCGGCCACCAAGGCCGACGGCGTCGATTTCGTTCCGATGTCGACCCCCAAGCTCTTCCTCATTCAATTATTGAATATCGCGGGCCTGGGGCCGATTTTCGGCCCGATCCTCGGCGCCCTTTACGGTCCCTCGGCGTTGCTGTGGATCGTCGCGGGCAGCATCTTCGCCGGCGGCGTGCATGACTACTTCGCCGGGATGCTCTCGCTGCGCTCCGACGGCGACAGCGTGCCGAACGTCGTCGGGCGCGAACTCGGCGGCGCGTTCCGCCAGTTCATGAACTATTTCTCGATCATCCTGCTGCTTCTCGTCGGCATCGTCTTCGTCCTCGGGCCCGGCAAGTTGCTCTCCCAGCTCACCGGCTGGCCGGTCAACTACTGGGTGGCGGCGATCTTCGGCTACTACTTCCTCGCCACGATCCTGCCGATCGACAAGATCATCGGACGCCTCTATCCGATCTTCGGCGCGCTCCTGATGTTCATGTCGATCGGGCTGACGGTGATGATCATGGTCTCGCCGGAATACAAGGTCCTCCCCGAGGGCATGTCGCTCAGCAACATGCACCCGAAGGAACTGCCGATCTGGCCGTTGATGTTCATCACCATCGCCTGCGGCGCGATCTCGGGCTTCCACGCGACCCAGTCGCCGCTGATGGCGCGCTGCTGCACCAACGAGAAGAACGGCCGCTTCGTGTTCTACGGCGCGATGATCGGTGAAGGCATCATCGCGTTGATCTGGTGCACCCTCGGCCTGTCGTTCTATCAGGACTCCGGTGCGCTCGGCGCCGCGATCGCCAAGGGCTCGCCCTCGGGCGTGGTCAACGAAGTCAGCCAGGCGCTCCTCGGCGGCGGCATCGGCTCGGCGCTCGCGGTCCTGGGCGTGGTGATCCTGCCGATCACCTCGGGCGACACCGCCTTCCGGTCCGCCCGGCTGATCATCGCCGAATACATCAAGATGCCGCAGACCCTGATCGCCAAGCGGCTGATGATCGCCGTGCCGCTGTTCGGCCTGGGCTTCCTCGTCTCGCTCGGCGACTTCAACATCATCTGGCGGTATTTCGGCTGGGCCAACCAGACCCTCGCGATGGTGATGCTCTGGGCCGCCGCCGCCTACCTGATCAAGCGCGGCAAGCTGCACTGGATCTGCACCGTCCCCGCGACCTTCATGACCGCGGTGACCTTCGCCTACATCTCGGCTGAGAAGATCGGCTTCAACCTGCCCTACACTTGGGCCAATGCGATCGGCATCGCCTGCGCGGTGTGCGCGCTCGCGGCGTTCTTCGTCGCCTTCGGTCGCAAGGTGGGCAGCGTTCCCGCCGAATAACCAAGAGGCTGCCTCAAAGCCCGGAAAGCCATCGCGGTCCGCCGCGATGGCTTTTTTGCTGCGCTCAGACGCCGAGGTCGGCGAACATCGCCTTGGCCTCGGCCACCAACGCCCGCGCCGCGGCGCTGTCCTCGGCCTCGAGGTGGCGCGCCATGCGGAGAATCAGCCCGAGCGCCTCAGGCGCGGCCGCGATGGTGCGCGCGTCGAACTCGGCGAGCCCGGACACCAGGGTCTCGCCGAGCGCCATACAGCCGCAGCCGACACCGCCGATGACGACGAAATCCTTGCCGGTTTCGGCAGCCTGGGCCTGCCAGGGCGCAGCGGTCAGGCGGTCGTAGAACTCGTGATACAGCGGCAGTGGGCGGGTCATGCGCGAGGCTCCGGCGAGGGCGTGCAGACCGCGCGATTGCGGCCGCTGCGCTTGGCTTGGTAAAGGGCGACGTCGGCGCGGCGGAGGAGCTCGGGCACCGTCGCCGCGTCCTCGGGCCAGACCGCGACGCCGACGCTACAGCCGATCTCGACGACGAGGTCGTCGCCGACCTGCATCGGGTGCCCGATCGCCGCGATCACCCGCTCGGCGACGCCCAGCGCA
>LUYR01000373.1 GCA_001603335.1 Rhodospirillales bacterium Alpha_05
GGGCGGGCCGTTGTCGTGCGGCGCGGCGGCCACGCCCGGGTCTTCCTTGGGCTCGGTGGTGCCGGGCAGTTGCAGTACCTGGCCGATGTGGATCACGTAGGGCGGATCGATGTTGTTCACCCGCACCAGCGCGCTCATGTCGACGTCATGCATCTGCGCGATGCGATAGACGGTCTCGCCGCGCCGCACCACGTGGGTCGGCGCGGGCGGAATCGTCAGCACCTGGCCGACGAACAGGGTATAGGGCGGGTCGAGGCGGTTGAGCTCGATGAAAGTGCGCATCGGCACGCCGAACTGGGTGGCGATGCGATAGACGGTATCGCCGCGCTGCACCACGTATTGACCGCTCGCGATGCGCGCCGCGCCGCCCGGCGGCGGACCGCCGATGCGAATTCCGGTGCATCCGCCGAGCGCGAGCAGCGCGATGAATCCCCAAGCCTGGAGTTGCCTGACCATGGCGGCCACTATACGGGGGCGGTTCGCCCCCGACAACGCCGCTTGCGCCGCTCCTACCCTCATCCGGCGTCTTCCGGTACGCCCGCCACCAGCGGCACGAAGCGCACCGGGAACAGCACTTCGGTGGTAAAGCCGCTTTCGCCGCGCCGTACCCGCACCACGTCCTGATGCTCCGGCGCGGTGTCCACCGGCGCGACCAAGACCCCGCCGACGGCGAGTTGGTCGAGCAGCGCCTCGGGCAGGTCGGCGGCGGAGGCGGTGATCAGGATCCGATCGAAGGGGGCCTGGGCCGCCCATCCCTTGGTGCCGTCGCCGTGCATCGCGACGATGTTGGTGAGACGCAGAAGGCGGAAGCGCGCCTCCGCCTGGGTGAGCAGCGGCTTGTGGCGCTCGAGGGTGTAGACTCGACGGCAGAGCGAGGCGAGCACCGAGGTTTGGTAGCCCGAGCCGGTGCCGATTTCGAGAATCTTCGGGCGACTGTGAAGCTCGAGCGCCTGGGTCATCAGGCCGACCACCAGGGGCTGGCTGATCGTCTGGCCGCAGCCGATCGGCAGTGCCGCATTGTCCCAAGCCTGGTCGGAAAACGGCTCGGCGACGAAGAGTTCGCGCGGCACCTTCTCGATCGCCGCCAGCACCTTGGTATCGGAAACCCCCGAGCGCCTCAGCTCCATCAACAGGCGGATCCGCAGCGCCGGGTTCATCCGCCGATCCTGCCTTAGGCCACCGGGCCGGTGTCGAAGACCCCGGCGAGATGTTCGAGGGTGGGACGGTCGGTGAGGTTGACCGAAAGCGGCGTCACCGTCACCCAGCCCGCGTCGCTGCGCTCCATGTCGCTGCCCTCGACGAGCTTGGTGTCGGCATGCAGGCTGCCGACCCAGATGTAGGGGCGACCGCGCGGATCGATGCGCTCGACGAGGTTGTCGCCGACCTTGTGGTGGCCCTGCGGCGCGAGCGCCACGCCGCGCACCGAGGGCGCGGCGACATTGGGGAAGTTGACGCTGATCAGCACGTCGCCCGGCCAGCCGCGCGCGCACAACGCCCGGATCACCTCGGGCGCGTGGACCTCGGCGGTGCGCCACTTCACCGGCTCCTGCTGGCGCAGCACCTGGCTCAGCGCGATCGCGGGAACGCCGAGCAGGGTCGCCTCCATCGCCGCGGCGATGGTGCCCGAATAGGTGACGTCGTCGCCCATGTTGGCGCCGCGGTTGACGCCCGAGAGCACCAGATGCGGCAGGCTGTCGGCCATGAACTTGTTGATCGCGAGCAGCACGCAGTCGGTCGGCGTGCCCTCGACGGCGAAGCGCCGCTCCGAGATCTGCCGCCAGCGCAGCGGCTGGTGCAGGGTCAGCGAATGGCCCGCGCCGCTGTGCTCGGTCTCGGGTGCGACCACCCAGACTTCAGCCCCGAGCGACTGGGCGATGCTCTCCAGCACCTTGAACCCCGGCGCGTGGATGCCGTCGTCGTTGGTGAGGAGGATGCGGGCGTTCTTGAGCGGCGGAATCGGGCTGATGCGGTCGATGTTCATGCGGGCCTCTTGAGGACGGATAGGCCGCCCATATAGGGCCGGAGGACGTCGGGGATCACCACCGAACCGTCCGCTTGCTGATAATTTTCCAGCACCGCGACCAGCGCGCGGCCAACCGCGACGCCCGAGCCGTTCAAAGTGTGGACGAAGCGCGTGCCCTTGGCCTCGCCCGCGGGACGATAGCGCGCGCCCATGCGACGGCCCTGGTAGTCGCCGCAGGTCGAGCAGCTCGAAATCTCGCGATAGCGGTTTTGCCCCGGCAGCCAGACCTCGATGTCGAAGGTCCGCGCCGCGGTCGCGCCCATGTCGCCGGCGCACAGCCCCATCACCCGATACGGCAGTTCGAGGCGGCGCAGGACTTCCTCGGCGCAACCGAGCATCCGCACCTGTTCGTCGTCGGAGGCCTCGGGCGTGGTGATCGAGACCATCTCGACCTTATAGAACTGATGCTGGCGGATCATCCCGCGGGTGTCCTTGCCCGCCGCCCCGGCTTCCGAGCGGAAGCAGGCGGTGAGCGCGGTGAAGCGCTTCGGCAGCGCCTTTTCCTCGAGGATGGTGTCGGCGACGAGATTGGTGAGCGGCACCTCGGCGGTCGGAATCAGCCAGAAGCCGTTCTCGGTGCGGAACAGGTCCTCGGCGAACTTCGGCAATTGGCCGGTGCCGCGCACCGCGTTGTCGCGCACCAGAACCGGCGGCGAGACTTCCTCGTAGCCGTGCTCGTTGGTGTGCAAATCGAGCATGAACTGGCCGAGCGCGCGTTCGAGACGCGCCATCTGGCCCTTCAGCACGACGAAGCGCGCGCCCGAGAGCTTGGCGCCGTCGTCGAACGACATCAGGCCGAGGTTTTCGCCGATCGCATCGTGCTCGAGCGGCGCGAAATCGAAGACACGCGGGTGGCCGATGCGGGTGTGCTCGACGTTCGCGTCCTCGTCCAAGCCCTCCGGCACGTCGTCGGCCGGAATGTTGGGGATGCCGAGCAGCAGCAGTTCGAGATCGGCGGCCTTCTGCTTTTCCGCCTCTTCGAGCTCCGCCATCTGGGTCTTGAGGGCAGTGACCTCGTCCATCAACGCCTGGGCGTCGCCGCCCGACTTCTTCACCGCGCCGATCTGCTTCGAGGCTTCGTTGCGACGCGCCTGCATCTCCTGCCAGGAGGTCTGCATCTGGCGGCGCTCGCGGTCGAGGGCGATCACCGCCTCCGCCATCGCGGGCTTGCCGCGCCGCGCCAGGGCGCGATCGAGAAGTTCGGGGTTTTCGCGGATCAGACGAATATCGAGCATGGGAAGAACCTTTATCGGAACACGGCACTGGGCGTTATAGCCTCGCCTCGCCGCGAGTGTCCACCCGCCATCACGGCGCGGGGGGGATCGTCTCGTCGCCGTCGAGCTCGGCCTCGGCAGCCGCGCGGGAGCGCTCGATGCGGCGGCAGGCGATGATCGAACCTTCATAGAGCAGCATCAGCGGCACCGCGAGGCCGATCTGGCTGACGATGTCGGGTGGCGTCAGCACCGCGCCGACGACGAAGGCGATCACGATCGCGTAGCGCCGCTTCGCCACCAGCGCGGCACTCGAAACCAGTCCGGCGCGCGCCAGCAGAGTGAGCAGCACCGGCAGTTGGAAGCTGACGCCGAAGGCGAAGATCAAGGTCATGATCAGCGAGAGATACTCGCCGACGCGGGCTTCGAGCTGGATCGGCAGCACGGTCTCGCCCGCGTGGGTCTGGAAGCCGAGGAGGAACTTCCACGCCAGCGGAATCACCAGGAAGTAGACCAGCGCCGCGCCGAGCACGAACAGGATCGGGCTCGCCACCAGGAACGGCAGGAAGGCGCGCCGTTCCTTCTTGTAGAGGCCGGGGGCAACGAACATCCAGAGCTGCGCCGCGACGATCGGGAACGACAGGAACATCGCGCCGAACGCGGCAACCTTGACCTGGGTGAAGAAGCCTTCGGTGAGCGCGGTGTAGATCATCCGCTGGGTGCCGCCGACGTCCGCCATCACCTTGGCGAGCGGCCGCATCAGCACGTCGTAGATATCGAGCGAAACCCAGTAGCACAGCGCGAAGGCGACGACGAAGCCGAGAGCGGCGTACATCAGGCGGCGGCGCAGCTCGAGCAGGTGCTCGAGCAGCGGCATCGGCTGGTCGTCTTCCGGGCCGTCGCGGTCTTCGGTCTCGCTCATGGGTCTTCCTTCGCCGGCGGGGCCTTGGCGGTCTTCGGCTTGGCTTTGGCGCGGGGCTTCGCCTTGGGTTTCGGCGCGGGCGCGGCCTCGGGTTCC
>LUYR01000374.1 GCA_001603335.1 Rhodospirillales bacterium Alpha_05
GGCTGCCGCTGGCTTCCTCGGTCGTCCCGCGCGGGGCGACCCGTCTTTGGTGAATCGTGGAACCGCCCGAGCTATCCCGTGTGAGGTTCCCAATTGTGGTGTTGTAATATCTGTGGTTGATAAAATTCCTACAGCAATGCTAGGGGGTTCCCGCCGCTTCCTCTGTAATCCAGAAGTCGAAGCGGCGGGGATGGCATATCAATTGTTCAAAATGACTTTGATCAATGGGCCTGGGTCTTTCGCCAGCTTGGCGAAAAGATCGATTCCCTTCTCCATCATCGGCGCGCGCAGGCTGATCACCGGTTCGACGTCGAGCTTTCCCTGGTTGAGGAGGTCGACGACCTCGCCGAATTCCTGGAACGAGTAGAGGAACGAGCCGATCACCTGGAGCTCGCGGGTGACCACCTCCTGCATGTTGACGGTGATCATCTTCGCCGAATTGCCGATCCAGACCGCGGTGCCGCCGGTGCGCAGGCACGACATCGCCTGCTGCACCGTGGGCGTCGCCCCGACCGCCTCGATCGCGACGTCGACGCCGACGTCGCCGGTGGCGGCCTTGACCGCGGCATCGACCGCGCCGTTGGCGGGGTTCAGCACCGCGTCGGCGCCCATTCGCGTCGCCACTGCGAGGCGGGTGTCGCTCAAATCCGAGACCAACACCTTGGCGGGGTTGCGCATCTTCACCAGCGCCAGGGCGAGCAGGCCGATGGTCCCCGCGCCGACGATCAGCACGCTCTTGCCGGGGAGGTCGCCCGCGTGGTTGACGGCACGGCAGGCGACCGCGAGCGGCTCCATCATCGCGCCGACGTCGAAGGAGATCGGCGCGGCGATGCGGAACAGCACTTTCGTCGGCACCGCGATGTAGTCGGCCATCGCGCCGTCGCAGGCGAGCACGCCGAGGGCGCGCTTGTGCAGGCAGAGGTGGACGTCGCCACGGCGGCAGGGTTCGCACTCGCCGCAGAAGATCACCGGGTAGGGCGCGACCCGGTCGCCGACGCGGAAGTCGGTGACGTCGGCGCCGAGCTCGACGATCTCGCCCGAGAACTCGTGGCCCATGATCATCGGCGGCAGCCTGCGGCCGGTGATGCCGAGATAGCCGTGAACGTCGGACCCGCAGATGCCGCAGGCCTTCACCCGGATCAGCGCCTCGCCGCGCCCGGGCTTGGGTTTCGGCACCTCGGCGAGGCGGAGGTCTTCGTTTCCATTGAACACGAGCGCTTTCATCATCGGGCGTCCCATCCCTTCGTCATCCTCGGGGCGGGGCGAGCGGAGGCGTCCGCGCCGCCGCGTGCTGCCGTCCCGATCGAGAAAAAACCGCTTGCGGTCCGCAACAGGTCGTATAGCCCAACCAGCAGACCAGTCGGGACAAACCGAAACCGAAGGGCAGGTGATTTTTGCGGAAGTGGAAGCGGAAGCAGGGGCGGCATTGCGCCGGTCCCCGGCGGCGTCGGCGCAAACGCCGACGACCGCCTGGTTCCCGATCCCCCCGATGCCTGCGCGAGCCGGTGTCGTCACCGTCTTCCCCCTCGCCCCGCTCCGAACCGACTGGCCGTATAAGCGTACCAGCTGGGAAACCTTACTGCCCATGCGGTTATGTTGTCAAGCCGGGGCGCGCTCCGCACCACGCCCGGAAAAGCGCGGGATTCTGCGGGTGTCGACCTTCGGGTAGGAGCAAAATATATCCGAGGTCAGCTACCCGCCGGGGTGGACGCACTCTTCCATCGGGTGGCTGGCGACGAGGCGCGATCGACCGCGACGCGGCATCGAGGGACGCCGCAATCGGCGCCACGCGCGAAGTTCAAGAACGAGAAAAATTCCAACAATAATGATTGTGAGTTGTGTAATAAGGATTGGGCGCGGGCCGTGCCCGACAGGGCCGCCGCCTTGACGGAAGGAAGAGAAAATTATATAAACGCTCCTGCTGGTATTCTGGGTGGACCAGTCATCCGGTTGACGCGGGCGGGGGAGAAGGACTCGGGGAGCATGGGGGTTCTGGACATCTATGAGCGCGTTCCCGCGCTCGATTCGAAGATCGCCAAGCATACGATGAAAGAGCAGATCAGCGACAAGATCGCGTATCTGATCTGCTCCGGCTTCCTCCGTGTCGGCGACGAACTGCCGAGCGAGCGCGAGCTGGCGAAAACCCTGGGTGTCAGCCGTGAAACCGTGCGGGGCGCGATCCAAACCCTCGCCGCGCGCGGCATGATCGAGGTGTCGCAGGGCGCGCGCACCCGGGTCGCGCGCACCGACGGTTTCGTCCTCTCCGAGGCGGTGACCACCCTCCGCGAACTCAAGAACTACACCCCCCAGACCGTCTTCGAGGCGCGCCGCGTCGTCGAGAGCGCGGTGGTGAGCGACGCCGCGCAGCACATCAAGCCCGAGGCGCTCGAGCAGATGAAGGATCTCCTCGCGGTTCAGGCGACGCTGTTCGACGATCCCTCGGCGTTCCAGATCTCCGACCGCGAATTCCACGAAATCATCTACCAGAGCTGCCGCAATCCGCTCCTCGCGAAGTTCGTCAGCGATCTCTACGCCTACGCCCTCGACGTCCGCCGCCTCGCGATCAGCCGGCCGGGCGCGATCGCACGCAGCTACGCCGACCACCAGCGGGTCTACGAAGCCCTCGCCGCCCGCGACCCGGAGGCCGTCGTGGCGGCGATGGGCTCGCATTTGATGACGGTCTACACCACCTCGCAGGACCTCGAACTCGCCGATTAGCGACTTGGAGCGGGGCCGGAGCGCGTACGGAGGATCACATGTTGGACCTTTGTGAGCCGGGCCCGTTCGACACCGCGATTCCGACTCTCGGGCCCGCGACGATCGCCTCGCCGCTCTCCTGCTGCCGCTTCATCCCCGATCATCCGATCACCATCAACCTCAGTCCCGAGGACCTCGACGACATCGACGCCGATACCGACGTCGACTTCGACCCGGCGGGGCCGCGCGCGCAGCTCTATTTCGAGCCCTCCGCCGCGCGCCTCGCGATCGTCACCTGCGGCGGGCTCTGCCCCGGTCTCAACGACGTGATCCACGCGATCGTGATGGAGGCCCACAACAACTACCGCGTCGACCGGGTGTTCGGCGTGCGCTTCGGCCTTCAGGGGTTCATCCCCGAGTTCGGCCACCAGTTGGTCGAGCTGTCGCCGCAGTCGGTCACCGGTATCCACCAGTCCGGCGGCACCATCCTCGGCACCTCGCGCGGCCCGCAGCCGGTCGAGGCGGTGGTCGAGGCGATCGCCCGCGCCGGGATCAACCAGCTGTTCATCATCGGCGGCGACGGCACGATGAAGGCGGCGATGCGGATCACCGAGGAGGTGCGGCGGCGCGGCCTCGAAATCGCGGTGATCGGCGTGCCGAAGACGATCGACAACGACATCAACCTCGTCACGTCCTCGTTCGGCTTCGACACCGCGGTGGAGCGCGCCGCCGAGGCGATCCGCTGCGTCCACACCGAGGCGATCAGCGTCCCCAACGGCATCGGCGTGGTCAAGCTGATGGGCCGCGAATCCGGCTTCATCGCGGCGCAGGCGACCCTGGTGGCGAAGGAGGCCGACTTCGTCCTGGTGCCCGAGGCGACCTTCGCCCTGCACGGGCCGGGCGGCCTGCTGCCGTCGCTGGAGCAGCAGTTGCGCACCCACGGCCACGCGGTGATCGTCGTCGCCGAGGGCGCGGGGCAGGATCTGCTGTCGCGCGACGCCCGCACCGACGCCTCCGGCAACGTTCACCTCGCCGACATCGCCGGTCTGCTGCTTGCCGAAATCGGCGATCACCTGACGCGGCGCGGCGTGCGCCACGCCTTCAAGTACGTCGACCCCAGCTACCTGATCCGCTCGGTCCCGGCGAACGCCAACGACCGGGTCTACTGCGGCTTCCTCGGCCAGTTCGCGGTGCACGCCGCGATGGCGGGCAAGACCGGCATGGTGGTGAGCAAGCTGTGCGGCCGCTACGTCCACCTGCCGCTGAGTTTGGTCACCCGGCGTCGCCGGAAGCTGAACCTGGCGTCGTCTTGCTGGCAGTCGGTTCTCGAATCGACGGCGCAGCGCCGCATCGTTTCCGCCGCGCAGTCGGCGTGAGGAAAGGACAGAACAGATGAGCGTCGAATCCGCAGTCTTGTCGCCGGTCGTGACCCATGCCGAGATGGCCAACGCGATCCGCTTCCTCGCCGCCGACGCGGTGGAAAAGGCGAAGTCGGGCCACCCGGGGATGCCGATGGGGATGGCGGACGTCGCCACCGTGCTGTTCACCCGCTTCCTCAAGTTCGATCCGGCGCGCCCCTACTGGCCCGACCGCGACCGCTTCCTCCTTTCCGGCGGTCACGGCTCGATGCTGCTCTATGCGCTCGCCTATCTCACCGGCTATGCCGACGTCGACATCGCGCAGCTGAAGGCGTTCCGCCAGCTCGGCGCGCGTACCGCCGGACACCCCGAATACGGCCACGTCGCGCTCGCCGAGGCGACCACCGGCCCGCTCGGCCAGGGCATCGCCAACGCCGTCGGCTTCGCGCTGGCCGAGAAGATGTCGGCGGCGCGCTTCGGCAGTGCGGTGGTCGACCACTTCACCTATTGCGTCGTCGGCGACGGCTGCTTGATGGAGGGGATCAGCCAGGAGGCGATCTCGCTCGCCGGACACCACAAGCTCGCCAAGCTGATCGTGCTTTGGGACGACAACGAGATCAGCATCGACGGCCGCACCAGCCTGACCACCGCCGACGACCAGCTCGCGCGCTTCCGCGCCAGCGGCTGGGATGCCTGCCGCGTCGACGGCCACGACCCCGAGGCGGTGGCGGACGCGATCGCGCGCGCCCAGCTG
>LUYR01000375.1 GCA_001603335.1 Rhodospirillales bacterium Alpha_05
ACGAGGAACCCGCGCCCGCCGCGCCTGTGGCGACGACCCCGGCCGAATCCGGCGCGGCGGCGACGCCGATGCCGGTGCCGCCGTCGTTCGACATCGTGCGGATCAGCCCCGAGGGCAACACCGTGATCGCCGGACGCGCCGCGCCCGGTGCGCAGGTGACGATCTATGACGGCGACGAGGTTCTCGGCACCGCCAAGGCCGACGAGCGCGGCGAATGGGTGTTCCTGCCCGAGAAGGCGCTGCCGCCCGGCACGCGCAAGCTCAGCCTTTCGGTCCTGCCGCCCGACGGCAAGGGCGAGCCGCTGCGCTCGGAAGGCGACGTGGTCCTGGTGGTTCCCGAACCCGGCACCGGCGGCGTCGTCGCGGTGCAGGTGCCGAAGACCGCGGGCGGCGCCTCGCGGGTGTTGCAGCGTCCGGGCGACGCGTCGTCCGGGCTTTCGATCGCCGCCATCGACTATGACGAAAAGGGCCGCGTCGGGGTTTCCGGCAATGCCGAGCCCAACGCCAGCATCATCGTCTATCTCGACGACGTCGAGGCGGGCAAGGCCACCGCCGCCGCCAACAGCGATTGGCGGGTCAAGGCCAACCGCGCCCTCACCGACGGCCAGCACACCGTGCGCGCCGATCAGGTGGACGCGGCGGGGCAGGTGGTGCGTCGCGCCGAGGTCCAGTTCACCATCAACCTGAGCGAGGCGACGGGCGCGGGGGATATCGTCGTGGTGGTGCAGCCGGGCAACAGCCTGTGGCGGATCGCGCGGCGGATCTACGGCGAGGGGATGTCGTTCACCCAGATCTTCGAGGCGAACCGCAGCCAGATCCGCGATCCCAACAAGATCTATCCGGGACAAAGCTTCGTCGCGCCGAAATCCAAGCCCTGAAACCCGAAAGGGTCTCAGGCGGCGTTGGCGTGATCCTGGATCAGCCGCAGCAGCGGCTTGTGCCACGCGAGAACCTTGGTGAGGCCGACCATCAGGCGCTCGGCCGAAACCGGCGTTGGCAGCGGCGCTTCGGCGGCGAACAGGATCGCACCGTCGTCGGCGACGGTGAGGCCGCCCCCCACGTCTTCCTGGACGATGTCGATCAACGCCAGCACGCGGTTGCGCTTGGCGCGGTCGTCGGCGTCGGGCAGGCGGGCGATTTCGCCCTCGACCTTGATCCGCGCCGCCGAGCCGATCTCGAGGAAGCGGACCGAGAACTCGATGTCGATGTAGCGGAAGCCGAAGCTCACCGGCGGGCGGTAGGTCATCGGCGGCTCGGGCGGTAGAACCACCACCTCGCCGTCTTCGACCCCCACCGATTGCAGGCGGAGCGGCAGTACTTGTTCACCGATTTTGACCAGACGTGTCACTTTGAGGCAGCCCCGCGCGAAACCATAACGGCGTCACCTTAGCATGCGGCCGGGACAGCGCCAAGGCGGCACCCGCGCGACGGGCGGTTTGCCCTTCCCCCAAAAACTGATCCGGCATACTGTGGGGCCGGAAAAAACCAGCGGGATTGAGGAATGAACACGGTTGATTTGTCTTGGCGGCGTTTTGTGTTGCCGCCGATCCATCCTGAGGGCAAGCGCTTCGTCGCGATCTTCGCGGTGATCGCGGTGCTGCTCGGATTGCTGTGGCTGCCGCTCGGGCTGGCGGGCGCGGTGGTCACGATCTGGTGCTTCTACTTCTTCCGCAACCCGGACCGGATCACGCCGGTGGGCGAGCACTGGGTGATTTCGCCCGCCGACGGCATCGTCCAGGCGATCACCGACGTCACGCCGCCGCCGGAGCTCGAATTGGGCGAAGGCACCCGCACCCGCATCAGCGTGTTCATGAGCGTCTTCGACGTCCATGTGAACCGCGCGCCGACCAAGGGCAGCGTCGGCGTGATCGCCTACGCGGCGGGCAAGTTCCTCAACGCCACGCTCGACAAGGCGAGCGTCGACAACGAGCGCAACAGCCTGCGCATCGACCTGCCGGAGCGTGAAGGCCTGGTCGGCGGCACCCTCGGCGTGGTGCAGATCGCGGGCCTGATCGCGCGCCGCATCGTCTGCTTCGTCCGCGTCGGCGACGCCTTGAACGCGGGCGAACGCTTCGGCCTGATCCGCTTCGGCAGCCGCCTCGACATCTATCTGCCGCCCGGCGTCGCGCCGCTGGTGGTGGTGGGGCAGCGCATGCTCGCGGGCGAATCGATTCTCGCCGACCTGCGCGTCGGCGCCGATACCAACGCCCGCCAAGGGGAAACCCGGTGATGGAGCCGACGCCGCAGAACCGCCGTGGCCGGATTCGGGCCCTGCCGTTCAACGTGATCATCCCCAACGTGCTGACCCTGTTCGCCCTTTCGGCGGGGGTCACCGCGATCCGCTTCGGCATCGAGGCGAAGTGGGAGCGGGCGGTGATCGCGCTGTTGATCGCGGCGATTCTCGACGCTCTCGACGGCCGCGTGGCGCGGATGCTGCGCGGCACCTCGAAGTTCGGCGCGGAGCTCGATTCGCTCTCCGACATGGTCTGCTTCGGCGTCGCGCCCGCGCTGATTCTCTATTGCTTCGCGATGCAGGGTCAGACCGGCTTCGGCTGGGCGCTGTGCCTCGGCTACGCCGCGTGCATGGCGCTGCGCCTCGCGCGCTTCAATACCATGATCGGCGACCCCGACCAGCCCGCCTGGGCCTACAACTACTTCACCGGCGTGCCCGCCCCGGCGGCGGCGCTGCTGGTGCTGACGCCGCTCACCCTTTCGATCGAGTTCGAGCACAGCATCTTCTCCGAGCCCGCGGTGGTCGGCACCTTCCTCGCGGGCGTGGCGTTCTTGATGGTCAGCCGGATTCCCACCTTCGCGATGAAGAAGGGGCGGGTGCCGGTGCGCGGCGTGCTGCCGTTGATGCTGCTGATCGTCGCGATCGCGGCGTTCCTCGTCACCCAGCCGTGGCTGACCATGGCGACCCTCGGGCTGGTCTACCTCGGCACCATCCCGGTGAGCTACAACATGTACCGCCGCCGTGCCGCGGCGGAAGCCGAGGGCAAAGCCCCGGCGGACGACGACGACGACTTCGACGCGGGCCTTTAGACCCTGGACGAAGCGGAAACGGAAACGGGGCCTCGGCCCCGTTTTTTCATGCGCGGCGGCGTAGACGCGCGGCCAGCTTCGCCTTCAGCATCAGTGCGCAGGGTGTCACCACCAGGGTCAGCACGGTGGCGAAGGCGAGGCCGAAGCCGATCGCGGTGGAAAGCTGCGTCCACCACTGCATCGACGGCGCGCCGACGGTGACGTCGCGGTTCACGAAGTCGATGTTGACCATGAAGATCATCGGCAGCAGGCCGAGGATGGTGGTGCCGGTGGTGAGCATCACCGGGCGCAGGCGTTGCGCCCCGGTGCGCAGAATCGCCTCGCGGGGGTCGGGGATTTCGGCCTGGAGGCGGTCGTAGGTGTCGATCAGCACGATGTTGTTGTTGACCACGATCCCGGCGAGGGAGACCACGCCGATGCCGCTCATGATCACCCCGAACGGCTGGTGGGTGATCAACAGGCCGAGCATCACGCCCAAGGTCGACATGATCACCGCCGAGAGCACCAGGGCGGCGGAATAGAAGCTGTTGAACTGGGTGACCAGGATCATCGCTGTCAGGAACAGCGCGATCAGGAAGGCGCGGCCGAGGAAGGCGCGGCTTTTCTGCTGCTCCTCGTCCTGCCCCTTGAACTTGGTCTCGACGCCCTTGGGCAGCGGATTCTGCGCGAGCCAAGCGCGCAGGCGGGTGACCTGGTCGTCGACCAGCAGGCCGGGTTCGACGTCGCCGCGCACCTTCATCACCCGCTTCGCGTCGCTGCGGTTGAGGGTGCCGGTGCGCTGGTGCGGCGTGATCGTGACGAAGCCCGAAATCGGGATGCTGCCGTTGGCGGTGGCGACGCGCAGCCGCGACAGTTCCTCCACCGTGCGGTTGGCGACCGGATAGCGCACCACGATGTCGACCTCGTCGTCGGCGTCGTCGGGGCGGTAGTCGGTGAGCTTGAGGCCCTTGGTAACGAGCTGCACCACGTCGCCGACGGCGGTGACGTCGACGCCGAACTTCGCCGCCTGGGCGCGGTCGACCTGCACCTCCCACTGGATGCCCGGCATCGCGCGGTTGTCGTCGAGGTCGACGAAACCGCCGAGTTCGTCCATGCCGCGACGCACCTGTTCCACCGCTACCGGCAGCAACGCCGGGTCGCGGCTGGCGAGTTGCACCTGCACCGGCTTGCCCACCGGCGGACCTTCCTCCTTCTCGCGGATTTCCACCGCGATGCCGGGGAGGTCGGCGGTCGCCTTGCGGATGTCGGCGAACACCTCGGCGGCGGGGCGGCGGAGTTGCCAATCGCGGAAC
>LUYR01000376.1 GCA_001603335.1 Rhodospirillales bacterium Alpha_05
CGGCCAGCGCACGCCGTGCAGGCTGGCGGTGAGGCGGGCGGTCGGTGCGGTCTGGCTCTTGCTCGCGATCGGCGGCTCGACGGTCGCGGTGACGCGGGCGTCGCCGATTACCAGGGCGGTGGCGAGCGGCTGGCCGCCCCAGCTTCCGGCGAAGCTGAGATTGGCGGCGGTGAAGGTGGCGTCGCGCAGCCCGTCGAGGGAGTTGAGCGCCACATCGAGCGCGGCGGCGCCTCCCGCCTTGACCAGGGAATCCCGGCCCGAGGGGCGGGTGCGGGCGATCTCGGCGGTGTCGGGCAGGGCGATGGAGAACGCGCGGGGCGAGAACACGTGGCTCACCAGCGCGAGATGCGGCGCTTTCAGCGACCAGGTGGTCTCGCCGCGATGGAAGGCGACGGCGACCGCGTCGAGATCGACCACCAGCCGCGTCGGAAAGCCCGAGACCCCGCCGATGCCGATTGCGGCTTCGTCGCCGAGAGCGTTGCGCTCGGCGGCCCACGCGGCAACCCGGGTCTTGATCGCGTTGGCGTTATAGAACCAGAACGCGGTGTAGGCCGCGACGATCGCAGCGAGCAGCGCGGGTGCCGCCATCATCGTCGCGACCGGGCCGAAGTTGCGCTTCGCCTTCGCCATTGGTGTCCCCCCCGTTCGTGCCGTCCCCTGCCGCGATCGTGCCCAAGGTCGCGTCGGCGCGTCAGTGCCCGGCGTCACCCCGGCCTAGGCGCTGCCGATCAGAATCCCCGCCGCGAACACCAGCGCGCCGCCCAGAACCACCTGCATCGCGGCGCGGAAGAACGGCGTGTCCATGTAGCGCTTCTGAATCCAGGCGATCGCCCAGAGTTCGCAGAACACCACGATGCAGGCGATCGCGGTGGCGGTCCAGAAATGCGGGATCAGGTAGGGCAGGGCGTGGCCGAGGCCGCCGAGCGTGGTCATTACCCCGGCGGCGAGGCCGCGCTTGTAGGGCGAGCCGCGCCCCGAGATGCTGCCGTCGTCGGAGGCAGCTTCGGTGAAGCCCATGGAAATTCCCGCGCCGACCGAGGCGGCGAGGCCGACCAGCAGCGTCGTCGTGGTGTTCTGGGTGGCGAAGGCGGTGGCGAAGATCGGCGCGAGGGTCGAGACCGAGCCGTCCATCAATCCGGCGAGCCCCGGCTGCACCCAGGTGAGGACGAACTGGCGGTGCGCAGCGGCGTCTTCCTCGGTCTTCACGTCGCCCGGCAGGTGCTTCTGCTCCAGCGCCTCGCCGAGGCGCATGTGCCCGGCCTCGGCGGCGGCGAGGTCGCCGAGCAGCTTGCGGGTGTCGGCGTCGGTCACCCGTTGCGCGGCGTGGGCGTAGAAGGCGTGCGCCGCCTCCTCCATGCCCATCACCTCGGCACGAATCCGGTCGATGCCGAGGTTCTCGATCAGCCAGGTCGGGTTGCGGGCGTAATATCCGGCGACGTGCTCGCGGCGGATCAACGGAATCTGCTCGCCGAAGCGGCGCTTGTGCATCTCGATCAGGCGATGGTGATGCCGCATTTCCTCTTCGGCCATCGCGGTGAGCATGTCTGCGGTGGCGGGATAATCGGGGCGCACCTTGGCCGCATAGGTGCGGTAGATGCGCGCGTCGTCCTCTTCCGAGGAAATCGCAAGCGCGAGCACTTCCTGCTCGTTCAGGTCCTTGAATTTCCGGCGCGAGGCAAACGTCCCCAGCAGCATGGTCTTCTATCCCCTCGATCCTGTGCGTGTGGGCGAGAGGTTAGCGCGAAATCGACCGATGTGGAAATCCTCTAGTCGATATGCCGCCCGGTGAACGGGTTCCAGCCGCGCGCCGCGAGCACGGTCCAGGCGGTCGCGCCGAGATGGGGGCGGCGATAGTAGCGGAAGTCGTCGGTGTCGCTGTCCGGCCCGATCGCGAGGCCGGTGCTGATGCTCGCCGCCTTGGAGGCGAAGATGTAGCCCTCCGGCCCCGCCTGCTCGACGGCGGTGACCTTGAGGCGGTGGGCGTCGGCCTTGCGCCCGAGCGCCCGGGCGACGAGCGCGCCCTGGGCGGTGCCTTCCGACCACAGGCCGTCGCGGTCGTCGTTGAAGTCGAGGCCGCCGTCCGCGCCGTGCGCTTTGAGCGCGTAGTCGAAGGCCTTGCGCCATGCGGGCGGCGCGGCGTCGAGGAGCAACGGCCAGAGCTGGGCGTCGAGGCCCGAGGGCTGCTCCGCCGGGGTCTTGCCGTCGGGCGCGGTGCCGATCAGGAAGCGGCCCTGGTCGGGGCGGAACATCGCCGCGACGAAGCCCTGCGCCCGCGCCGCCGCCGCATCCCATTCGCCGCCGCCGGCGCGGTCGAGCCAGGACAGGAAGGCGACCATGTCGGTATTGTGCTCGGTGGATTTCCAGGTCAGCGGCTTGGCCTCGGCGTCGAAGCCCTGGAGGCCGCCGATGAAGCCGGGGATGCCCTCGGCGTCGTCGAAGCGCATCGCCCACTTCGCGATCCGCGCCGCGCCGTCGCGATAGCGGACTTCGCCGGTTTCGTCGTGCAGGGTGAGGAGGGCGAGGCCCGCCCAGGCGAGGTTGCCGGTGGCGGAGCCGACCTCGTAGGGGTCTTCCAGCCACCTGTCCTGCGAACGGTCGTACCAGCCCATCGGCGGCGGCGGATACTCGCTCACCGCTCCGGCGCGATAGGCGTTGCGGATCCGGCCGACCTCGCCGGTG
>LUYR01000377.1 GCA_001603335.1 Rhodospirillales bacterium Alpha_05
GGCGACGCCCGCCGCAAGGCCGATGACCAGGGCGCCGCTCACCGAGACGAAGCCGCAAGCCGGGGTGATCGCAACCAGACCGGCGACCGCGCCCGAAGCCGCGCCGAGCAGGCTCGGCTTGCCGCGAGTGACCCATTCCGCGCCTGCCCAGGCAACCACCGCGGCGGCAGTGGCGAGGTGGGTGTTGATCATCGCATAGCCCGCGAGGCCGCCCGAGGTGAGCGCCGAACCGGCGTTGAAGCCGAACCAGCCGACCCACAGCAGCGCCGCACCGGTCATCGTCATCGCAAGGTTATGCGGCGCCATGTTCTCGGTGCCGAAGCCCGTGCGCTTGCCGATCATCACGGTGGCGACGAGGCCCGCGACCGCGGCGTTGATGTGCACCACGGTGCCGCCGGCGAAGTCGAGGACGCCCTCACCGCCGAGGAAGCCGCCCGGCCCCCAGACCATGTGGGCCACCGGCACGTAGACGAGCAGCATCCAGATGCCGAGGAAGGCCATCATCGCGGAGAACTTCATCCGGTCCGCCGGACCGCCGACGATCAGCGCCGGGGTGATCACCGCGAAGGTGCACTGGAACATCACGAACACGGTTTCCGGAATCGTGCCCGAGAGGGTGTCGGGGAGCACGCCCGCGAGCATCACCCGGTCGAAGCCGCCGAAGAACGGGTTGCCCGCGGTGAACGCGAGCGAATAGCCGACGACCACCCAGAGAACCGACAGCATCCCGGTGGCGAACAGGCACTGCATCAGCACCGCAAGCACGTTCTTGCGACGCACCAGCCCGCCGTAGAACAGCGCCAGGCCGGGGATCGTCATCATCAGCACCAGCACCGAGGAAACCAGCATCCAGGCGGTATCGCCGGTATCGAGGGTCGGCACGGCGGCTTCGGCGGTCTGCGCCATCGCGGGAGCGGCCCCGGCAAGGATGCCGCCGAGGGACGCGAGCGCCAGGAAATGACCTTTTTTCATATTCGGATGTCCTTCGAGGTTTACAGCGCTTCGGCGTCGGTTTCGCCGGTACGGATGCGGACCACCTTGGCAATATCGGAAACGAATACCTTGCCATCGCCGATCTTGCCGGTTTTCGCGGCGGCGACGATGGTTTCGACCACCGAGTCGACCATGTCGGACGGCACCGCGACCTCGATCTTGACCTTCGGCAGGAAGCTGACGACGTATTCCGCGCCGCGATAAATCTCGGTCTGCCCCTTCTGGCGACCGAAACCCTTGACCTCGCTCACCGTCAACCCCTGGACACCCAGGGGGATCAACGCTTCGCGCACGTCGTCGAGCTTGAACGGCTTGATCACCGCCGTGATGAGTTTCATCGGATCTTTCCTCCACGATACCGGCGACTTCGCCGCAAACTGCCCGCACCCCGAGGGCGCGGCTGCCCAGTGATACAAGCCGCGTGCCAGACTGCTAATTAGCTGATGAAATGTGAGAATCCCTGGCCCCGAGCGGGGCTTGGGGAGGACTGCCGGGGCGGGACGGGTGTGCGGTGCACAAGAATCAATCACGCGGACCGGGCGTCTCCGCCCAATCCGCGTGCAATGGGTATTCGGGCCGTGATGCGATCAGAGCGCTTCGGCGTCGGATTCCCCGGTGCGGATCCGCACCACCTTCGACACCGCGCCGACGAAGACCTTGCCGTCGCCGATCTTGCCGGTGCGCGCGGCGGAGACGATCGCCTCGACCACCGGATCGACGAGATCGTCGGACACCGCGATCTCGATCTTCACCTTGGGGAGAAAATTCACCACGTATTCGGCGCCACGGTAGATCTCGGTCTGGCCTTTCTGCCGGCCGAAGCCCTTGACCTCGGTTACCGTCAGCCCCTGCACCCCGAGCGGGGTGAGCGCGGCACGCACATCGTCGAGCTTGAAGGGCTTGATGATTGCCGTAATCAACTGCATGGATCTGTCTCCGCGTGGGATTTTCTGGTTTTTCTGAAGTGCATCTTAGCAGAACCGCAACGCCGCCGCACGCCCCCGAACGCGGACGACAAAAAACCCGGCCGAAGCCGGGTTTTGCGTCGATGGAAGCGGATCAGGCAAGGAACAGCGAGGGCTCGGGCGCATCGTGGCCGAGGCGCGTCGAGGCCTCGCGGATCGCGCGGGAAAGCTTGTCGAACGCGCGGTTCTCGATCTGCCGGACGCGCTCGCGGCTGATGCCGTAGGACTTGCCGATGTCCTCGAGGGTCATCGGGTCGCTCTGCAGCCGCCGCAGGCGGATGATGTCGGCCTCGCGTGGAGAAAGCGCCTGCATCGCGTTGACGATCAGCTGGTGACCGAGGTTGGTCTCCTGCTGCGCGGTGAGGGATTCCTCCTGGTTCGGGCGACGGTCGACGAGCAGCTCGATGCGCTCCATGCCGCCGTCCTCGCCCACCGGGGCGTTGAGGGTTGCGTCGGGCTTCGAGAGGCGGCGGTTCATCGTCACCACCTCGTGCTCCGGCACGCCCAGATCCTTGGCGATGGTCGCGACGTCTTCCGGCGCGAGATCGCCGTCCTCGTAGCGGCCGAGCGCGGCCTTGGCGCGACGGAGATTGAAGAACAGCTTCTTCTGCGCCGCAACCGTGCCTATCTTGACCATCGACCAGCTGTTGAGGATGTATTCGTTGATCGCGGCCTTGATCCACCACATCGCATAGGTGGAGAGGCGGAAGCCGCGTTCGGGATCGTACTTCTTGACCGCGCGCATCAGTCCGACATTGCCCTCGGAGATCAGGTCGGCGACCGGCAGACCGTAGTGCCGATAACCCATCGCGATCTTCGCAACGAGGCGCAAGTGACTGGTCACCATCTTGTGGGCGGCCTGACCGTCGCCATGATCGTTGAAGCGCCGCGAAAGCATGTATTCCTCGTCCGCCGGGAGAACCGGGAACGCGCGGATCGCCCGCAAATAGCCCTGCAGGCCGCCTTCGTCGGAAATCGCCGGTACACGGATCGTCGCCATTGCAAAAGCTCCTTACATACGGAAATTGGACGCTTTTTCAGAGGGGCGCGAGCACCCCACTCCACTCCCGGAAACGCTAAAAAGCGCAACGCACCCGGAAGGCATCGACGCGAGCGGGCATCAAGTCGTCGTGGCGAAAGCTGGCGTTCGAAAAGTTCTGGGTCATCATATCCTCCAGTCGAGCAACATGAGTTTTCCTGACTTCACCCCGGCTGTCTTCGAGTATCGGCCTATGGGTAGCACCGACGTTATAAAGATACAGCATATGGCAGGCCGTGCAAGCCCCCTTTGCTGACTGGGTTATGAGATCGGGTTCACAATCGGAGCCGTTTTGTACCGGTGCGGAAGAATTACCGGTGTTGCGCCTTCCGGCGGATCGTGTGATGGTCCGGCTGCCCCCGATACCCCCTTCCACGAGCCAAAAACGCATGGAGCGCACCAATGTTCCCAGGAAATCGCAAATTTGCGACCCTGTTGTTCGGCCTGATGTTTGGTTCCACTCCGGGGTACGCGGCGGACACTCCCAAGGTCGTGCGCGCCTGCGTCGCGTGCCACACCTTCGACAAGGGCGGCGCGTCGAAGATCGGCCCCAACCTCTTCGGCATCGCCGGAAAGCCGGCGGCGAGCGACCCCGACTTCACCAAGTACGGCGACGACTTCCGCGCCGCCGCGGCGACCGGCCTGTCCTGGACCGATGAAAATCTCGACGCCTACATCGCCGACCCGGTGCCGTTCCTGCGCAAGGTGACCGGGCGCGCGTCGGTGCGCACCTACATGATCACCCGGATTCGCCGCGCCGACGAGCGCGCGCAGATCATCGACTATCTCAAGTCGTTGAAGGACTGACGAGGTCCTGGAGGACGCGGGTTTCGACCACGCCCTCGTCGTCCCCCGCCGCGAACGCCGCGACGGTTCGCCCGGGCCCCGCCCCGAACGCGCGATAGACCGCACCGACGCTCCCCGGTCCCGCCGCGCCGTGTCCGGCAAGGAACATCGGGCCACGCCGTCCGCGCATCGTCCCGACCATTAGACCGAGCCCATAACCCGTGGTCAGCCAGGGCCGCCCCGGCAGCGCGCCGCCGATCGGATGCCAGGAGAGCATCTCCGCGCGCGACGCTTCGGAAAGAAAGCCGTCGGCCGAAATCCGATGCAGCGCAAGCGCCGCCTCCGCCACCGGACCGACGACGGTGCCGTGGAACACCCAGCCGGGATCATACCCCCAGCCACCGGAAAAGTGCGTCGCGCGCATATCGTCGGGGGTGCGCGCCAGCCGTGCCTCGGCCAGCCCGAGCGGATCGAGGACCCAGTCGCGCATCACCTCGGCCATCGCCGCGTTGCAGACCCGCTCCAGATGCCGCACCGCGATCAGGTATCCGACGTTGGAATACCCCCACCCGGCGCCGGGCGCGAACCGCAGCGCCGCCGCGTCGACCCGTGCGAACAGGTCGATGTCGGTCC
>LUYR01000378.1 GCA_001603335.1 Rhodospirillales bacterium Alpha_05
CGCGCTGCCCTACCTCGTCGGGCGCGCGCGCGACGCCCGCCTCGAAGCCACGTTCGCCCGCCTCGGCATCGGCGACCTCGCGTTGCGCCGCCTCGACTCCCTCTCCGGCGGCCAGCGTCAGTTGGTCGCCCTGGCGCAGGTTCTCGCCCGTTCGCCGCGCCTGATGCTGCTCGACGAACCCACCAGCGCCCTCGACCTGCGTTGGCAGATTTTCGTGCTCGAAGCGGTGCGCGAGGCGGCGCGGCGCGACGGCAGCGTCGCCCTGGTGGCGATCCACGACATCAATCTCGCGCTCCGTTTCGCCGACGCGGTGGCGGTGCTGAAAGGCGGCAAGGTTCTCGCCTTCGGCCCCGCGCGCACCGCGTTAACGCCCGACATTCTCGGCCAGGCCTACGGCGTCGCCGCACGGGTGGAGAGCTGTTCGCACGGCTACGCCATCGTCATCGCCGACCGCGCCCTCGCCGTTTCGTAAAGGAGGTATCATGTTCAAATCCACCGCCCGGGTCGCCGCGCCCAAGCCCGCGCAAGCGATGACCCAACTCGCCAAGCACTTCGCTCACAAGATTGCGGTCGAAATCTCCGAAACCGAGGCCCGCGCCACCTTCCCCGGCGGCGACTGCACGATGCGTGCGGGCGAAACCCTCGACCTCGCCTGCACGGCGGAAACCGAGGCCGACCTGCGCCGCATCGAAGCCATCGTCGGCGGCCACCTCGAACGCTTCCTCTGGCGCACCCCCACCACCGTCACCTGGGAGGCCGCGCGATGACCCCCGAACTCGTCGCGCTGTCGCCGTGGGAGATGTTCCGCAACGCCGACGGGGTGGTCCAGGCGGTGATGCTCGGGCTGTTCGCCGCGTCGCTCGCCACCTGGACCATCGCACTGGCCAAGGGCTGGGCGATCCACGCCGCGCGGCGGCGGCTACGCGCGTTGCTGCGCGAATTGACGCGCCACCAGCGCCTGCCCGAAACCCTCGGAAGCGCACCGGAAGCCGACGTCGTCGCGGTGGCGCGGCAGGAGCGCGCCCACGGCGACGACGGATTGCGCGACCGCGTCGAACTCGGCATCGGGCGGGTGGTCGCAGGATGCGTGCGACGGTTGCGCGGCGGCACCGGCGTCCTCGCCACCATCGGCGCGACCGCGCCGTTCGTCGGCCTGTTCGGAACGGTGTGGGGAATCATGAACAGCTTCGTCGGCATTGCCGAGAGCCACACCACCAACCTCGCGGTGGTCGCCCCCGGCATCGCCGAAGCCCTGCTCGCCACTGCCATGGGGTTGATCGCGGCGATCCCGGCGGTGGTGATCTACAATCTCTTCGCCCGCGCCACCGCGTCGTACCGCGCCGAGTTGGAAGACCTGGCGGCGCTCACCCTGCGCCTGCTGGCGCGCGGCGTGGCGGACCGCGACCACTGCAAGCTTGCGGCGGAGTGAGGCGGCATGGCGTTTTCTTTCGACGAGACCGACGGCGACGAGATCCACGAAATCAACGTCACGCCGTTCATCGACGTGATGCTGGTGCTGCTGATCATCTTCATGGTCGCCGCACCCCTGGCGACCGTCGACGTTCCGGTCGACCTCCCCGCAGCCAACGCCGAGCCGCTCAAGCGCCCCGACACCCCGCTCTACGTCTCGGTCAAGGCGGACGACGCGGTGCTGGTGGGCAACGACCCGACCACCCTCGAAACCCTGGGCGCGGCGCTCGACACGGCGACCAGTAACGACCGCGGCGCGCGCGTCTTCCTCCGTACCGACAAGAGCATTCCCTACGGACGCCTGATGACGGTGATGAACGCGCTGCGCGACGCCGGATACACCAAGGTGGCGCTGGTCGGTGAGGACGCGCGGTGATCGGAAACCTGCCCTCGGCCCGCTGGCTCGCCAGCCTCGGCATCGCGGCGTTCGGCCACGGCGCGCTGCTGCTCG
>LUYR01000379.1 GCA_001603335.1 Rhodospirillales bacterium Alpha_05
CGATCCGCCTCGGCCGCGACGCCCAAGCCCGCGCCGCGCTCAGGCGAAAGCTCGCCGCCTGCGTCGCCGCCTCGCCGGTGTTCGACCCGGCAGCGCAGGCCCGCGCCCTCGAAGACGCCTACGCGGCGATCTGGGCTAGGCATTTCTCCGCCTAAGCCTCACCCGCCACCGATTGCCGACGCAGAATCACCCACCTATAGTGTTCGGCTCCTTCGCCATACCGAGTCACATCATGTCCTCGAACGCCAGTCGTCCATCTCCAGCTCAGCTCGACGCTGCGATACGGCGTCACGAGCGCGAACTCGCCGTGTCTCCCTACGACATCAAGATTCGGTACAATCTTGCGTTGCTCCTGATCGAACGCAATCGGCGCGCCGACGCGGCTCACCAACTCGAAACGGCGCTCGCAATCGCTCCCGGCTTCGCCCCCGCCGCGTTCACCCTCGGCCGACTCTCGCTTGAGTCCAACGATTTTGTCGCAGCCGAACGCCTGCTGCGTGCAGCGGCGAGCGCACCCGCCATGGCAACCCAGGCGCGGTTCTCCCTCGCCGACCTATTCCAACGAACCGGCCGCTTGCCTGAGGCTGCGACCATGCTCGCGTGGATCGTCGATCACGATGCACCCACACCCGGCCCATACATGGCCTTGGCTTCACTGATCCTCGAAGTCGACACCCCGGAAGCACTTCGCGTGGCTGACCTCGGCCTCCGGCGTTTCCCCAAACTCGCACAACTCCTGGAAATTCGAGGTCTCGCCCTGGTGCTGCTGGGGAGATTCGACGACGCAATCGAGGCGCTCCGTTGCGTCAAATACCCGCACCCAACGCCGCTCCCAACCCTGGGTACGCTTCTCGACGCGCTCCGTTGCGCAAGCCGCTGGGATGAAGAATTCGAGGTCTTGAACGAGATCCGCAAACGCCTCGCTCGCGGCGAGCATCCAACCGACACGTCCTTCACGTTCGGCCAACTTCACTTTCCCTTCGATGGGACCGAACTTCGCAAGATCGCCGAAATCAACGCTTCCCCCTACAACAAGATCTCCCCTTTGCCGCCCGCAACTCCCGCGAGCGGATCGCCGCTGGTGATCGGCTATCTCTCGCCCGACTATCGCAACCACCCGATCGCGCATCTCGTCGCCGACATCTTCGCCGCGCACGATCCCTCGAAGGTACGCGCGGTGGCGTTCTCGGAAGGCCCCGACGACGGCGCCTCCGTGCGCGGCGACATCGCGGCCACCGCACACCCGTTCGTCGATCTGCGCGGCCTCTCCGACAAAGCCGCCGCCGAGCGCATTCGCGCCGAGGGCACGCACATCCTCGTCGACCTCGCGCTCTACACCCAGCATCATCGTCCCGCGATCGCCGCCTACCGTCCGGCGCCGGTGCAGGTCGCTTGGCTCGGGCTGCCCGCCACCACTGGCGCACCGTGGTTCGACTACCTGTTCGTCGACGACATCGTCGCGCCGCCGACGCATGCCGACCGCTTCAGCGAAGCCCTGGTGCACCTGCCCTGCGGCTACCAGCCCAACCGCCGCCTCGCGCCCCTCGACCCGGCGCCGCGCCGCGCCGAACTCGGCCTGCCCGAGGACGCGGTGGTGTTCGGCTGCTTCAACGGCCACCTCAAGATCGACCGCGACAGCTTCGCTGCGTGGATGGCGATCCTGGCGGGGGTGCCGGGGTCGGCGCTCTGGCTGCTCGCGCCGCCGGATGCGGTGGCCGCGCGGTATCGTGCC
>LUYR01000380.1 GCA_001603335.1 Rhodospirillales bacterium Alpha_05
CCTTGCGCGCGGCGGCCTCGGCCTCCTGCATCGGCACCGCGAGCAGCGCCTGGAGCGCCAGCATCGCCGCGCCCAGCACCAGCGGCACCAGCACCAGCACGCCGCCGATCCATGCCACCGTGGCGAGGAACAGCACCAGGAACGGCACGTCCACCGCCGCCAGCATCGCGCTCGACGAGAGGAAGTCGCGGCTGCCGAGGATCTGCTTGTACTGGTCGAGCACCCGCCCGACCGACGGCAGGCGCGCGACGTTGCCGCCCAAAACCTTGTCGAAGATGGTGCGGTCGATATCGGCTTCGCTCGATTGGGTGAAGCGCTCGATCAACAGCGCGCGGATCGCGCGGATCGCAAAATCGAGGCCGACGACGATGCCGAGACCGATGGTCAGCGCCCAGAGGGTCTCGGTGATGCCGTTGCCGACCACCTTGTCGTAGACGAACGCGCCGAACAGCGGGAAGCACAGCGAGAACAGGTTGACCAGCAGGCCGCCAAGGAGAATCTGCGCCACCCGCCCCTTGTAGCGGCGGATGAAGCGCATCGGCTTCGGCATTCCACCGTCCGCCGCCGTGATCACCACCACCCGCCCGGCGGTGGGCCAGCCTTCGAGGTCGACCACCGCGACGCCCCGCGCGGTGACGAAGCCGCCGTGCACGCTGCGCAGCGCCACCCAGCCGCCGTCTTCGAGTTCCACCAGCACGCCGCCGCCCTGCGCGTCGGGAATATCGCCGCCGCGCAGGAGCTCGACCCGCCCGGTCAGCCCCTGCCCGCGCAATGCTTCGTCGAGGTCCGCAGGCCCCGCGCCGGACTCCTCCGCCGCCGCGCCGAGTCCGGCGAGCAGGCTGCCGAGCGCCTCGCCCCAGGGCCGCGCCAACGCGTGAGGATCACTGGTAATCGACATGCACCGTGGCCTGAAGCTGGTGGCTCGAATTGTAATAGTAGTAGGTGGTATCCACGCCCGAGCTCGAGGTCGCGCTCGACGTGCCCGACGCCGCGCCGAGGCTGGCGGTGACGTAGCCGCCGGTGAGGCCGGAATTGGTGGCGGTGAAGCTGTCGCCGTTGGCGAGCTTGAAGGTCAGCTCCGAGCTTGCGCCGTTGTCGACGATGCTCTGCACCACGCTTGCCGCCAGGGTGAAGGCATTGTCGACGCCGTCGGTGCTGTTGTCGATCACGTCGATCGAGCCGAGCTTGCCGTAGTTGCTGGCGAGCGCGGAATTGGCGTTGCTGCCGCTCAGTACCAGCGTGTCGCGCTCGCCGTCGCTGTCGGCGTTGGTGGTGTAACCCGCGACGCGGCCGACCCATCCGAGTTCGGACGTGGTGAGGACGAAGGTGTCCGCCCCGGTGCCGCCGATCAGATAATCCGCACCACCGTAGAGGCCGCCGTTGCCGAGACCGTTGAAGGTGTCGTTGCCCGCACCGCCGGTGATGGTGTTGGTCTGGCTGTTGCCGGTGAGCACGTCGTCGAAATTCGACCCCACGAGGTGGGTGAAGTTGAAGAGCGTGGAGTGATAGCCGGTGCCGCCGATGGTGGTGTCCGCCGTGCCGCCCGCAAGGCTCGCGGTTACGCCTGCGGTGAGGGTGGCGTAGGACAGGGTGTCGGTGCCGCCGCCGCCGTCGAGGACGTCGTTGCCCGCGCTGCCGAAGATCGTGTCGTTGCCGTTGCCGCCGTTGATCGAGTTGTTGCCGGCGCTGCCGTAGATGGTGTCGACGTAGCCGGAGCCGACGACGTTCTCGATCGAGATCAGGGTCGAGGTGAAGCCGTTCACCACCGCCGTGCCGCCCGCGAGATCGATCACCGTGCTGACGTTGCCGATATCGCCGAAATCGGCGGTGTCGGTGCCGCTGCCGCCGTCCAGGGTGTTCTGGCCGTAGCCGCCGCGCAGGACGTCGTCGCCGCCGAGGCCGTAGAGGATGTCGCCGCCGTTGCCCGCGGAGAGGTAGTTGTCGCCGTTGTTGCCGACCAGGACGTCGTTGCCGTTGCCGGAGATGATGGTGTCGGCGCCGCTGATGCGCGAGTAGAGCGCGCCCGAACTGGTGTCGAAGCCGTAGGCGAAGCCCTCGTAGCCGTCGATGCCCCCGGTCACCACCGAGGTCGGGATCAGGCTGCCCGCGCCCCCCGCCACCGCCTGCGCATAGTCGAGCATGATCACCACGCCGTTGCCGGTAGTGGAATAGATCGTGTCATGACCGGCGCCGAGAGTGATCGAGTCGGAGCCCGAACTCAGGTAGACCGTGTCGTCGCCGGTGCCGCCGGTGATCACGTCATCGTTGTTGCCGCCGTCGAAGCGGTTGCCGCCGTCGCCGCCGATCAGGGTGTCGTTGCCGTTGTTGCCGGTGAGGGAGTGGAACGCCGACGACAGATGGACGTCGAAAATATCGACGCCGTTGCCGCCGATCAGGTTCTCGATGCCGATCAACCTGTCGCCCACCGCCATGTTGTTGGCCGAGGTGCCGCCGGTGGTGGTGCTGCTGCTGGTGCCGCCGTCGATCAGCGTCGAGTTGCCGTTGGCGTCGAGGGTGACGATGTGGCCGCGGCCGTCGTTCTGGTAGGTGACGGTGTCGGAATCCCCGCCGCCGTCCATGGTGTCCGCGCCGTAACTCGCCCACAGAACGTCGTTGCCCGCGCCGCCTTCGAGCACGTCGTCGCCGTCGGCGGACGAACTGTTGGTGCCGTCGCCGAGCAGGGTGTCGTTGCCGTCGCCGCCCAGCAGGGTGTCCGCGCCGAGGCCGCCGTAGAGGGTGTCGTTGCCGTTGCCGCCGTCGATGGTGTTGGCGCCGTCGGTGCCCGTCACGGTGTCGTTGCCGCTCCCCATCGTCGCGTTTTCGAAGTTCAGCACCCAGGCGGCGTCGACCATGCCGCCGCTGGTGACGCCGGAGGCGAGGTTGAGGTTGTGGTTCGCGGTGTCGGCGGAAATGTCGATGGTGTCGACGCCCGCGCCGCCGTCGATGGTGAGCGCGCCCGCCGCGGTGACGTTGACGCGGTCGTCGCCGTCGCCAGCATAGATCCGGTCCGCGCCGCCCTTGCCGTCGATGGTGTCCGCACCGTCGCGGCCGCTGATGTCGTTGGCGTTGGTGTCGCCGGTCAGGGTGTCGTCGGAATTCGTGCCGATCAGGTTCTCGACATTGGCGAGGGTGTCGGTGGCCGCCCCGGTGGTGTGGCCGGTGGAGAGGTCGGCGTTCACCCCCGCCCCCAGGTCTTCGTAGGAGACGGTGTCGGTGCCGTCGCCGCCGTCGATGGCGTTGGTGCCGCTGCCGCCCTGGATGAAGTCGTTGCCGCCGCCGCCATTCAGGCTGTCGTTGCCGTCGCCGCCGTAAATGCTGTCGTTGCCGAAGCTGGCGTCGATGGTGTCGTTGCCGGTGCCGCCGATCAGGGTGTCGTTGCCGTAGCCGCCGGTGATCGTGTCGTCGCCGCCGCCCGCGTCGACGTAGTTCGGCGTGCCTTGCGCGGGCAGGATATAGATCGCCGCGCCGTTGGCGTCACCGACGCTGATGTCGGCGGCGCTCGCGGCGTCGCGCACCTGAACCCCTAGGGTGGTGGTGCTGGTGAACACCTCGCCGCGGGTGTAGCCGGTGATCGTCACCGTCATCGCGAAGTCTTCGTAGACGCCGCTGGCGTTGCCGCTCGTGCCCGCCTCGTGGGTATTGTAGACGAGCTTGAACGACGCGGTGTCGTCGGTGATGTAGGTGATCGGCAGGGTCCACGAGCCGTCGGCGTTGTGCACCGCCCCGGTCGCGACGATGCTGACGTCGGCGGGCAGGCCGGAGATCGTCAGGGTTTCGAGCTTGGTGAAGTAGCCCGAGATCTGGATCGACATGTCCTTGGCGAAGTGCCCGGAGCCGCCCACGGCGGTGCCGTCGGCGACGATCACATCGTTGCCCGAGGTGCCGGTAATCGTCTCGCTGGCGAACTGGCCCTCGTCGCGCACGCCGATGTCGTCGAGGGACGTGGTCGCGCCCGATGCGCCCGCGCCGTTGATCGTGCCGCCCGAACTGGTGACGCCGACGACGTTGCCGAGGCGGATCACCACCAGCGGCGTCAGGCTCACCGGGTTGGGCGCCGCGCCGACGCCCGGCGCGGCGGCGGCCTGGGGC
>LUYR01000381.1 GCA_001603335.1 Rhodospirillales bacterium Alpha_05
TCAAAGAGGCCGCCGCCCAGGCCAACGCCGCCGCCGGTCGCAACGCCGATGCGGCGGTGATCGTGGTCGGCTGGTCGCTCGGCGGACAGATCGCGCTGCAAGCCGCGCTCGACGCGCCGGAAGCGATCTCGGATTTGCTCCTGGTGGCGACCCCGGTGCGCCTGCTCGCCGACGAGACCGGCCTCGGCACCGACGCCGCCGCCTTGCGCGCGATGCGCCAGGGCCTCAAGCGCAACGCCGACGGCATCGTCAAAGCCTTCTGGGGCGAGGCGCTCAGCGGCGACCGCACCGGCTACGACCACAACGAGATCTTCAGCATCCTCGCCGACGTCGACGCCAAGACCCTCGACGCGGGCCTCGCGGCGCTGGAAAAAACCGACCTGCGCCGCCGCCTGGGTCAGATCGACACCCCCGCCATCGTGATCCAGGGCGACGACGACCGCATCGTCGGCGCGCACGCGGCGCAGCAGCTCAACGATGGCCTGCGCCACGCCACCGTGCTCGCGGTTTCGGGCGGCAGCCACGGCCTGCCGCTGACCCATCCGCGGATGATCGCGGAGGTGCTGAACGCGCTGATCGTCGCCCACACCGGCGAGGTCCGGCCATGAGCCTCGCCAAGTCCGCCGTCGCCGCCAACTTCTCCGCCGCCGCCGCCACCTACGACGGCTGGGCGGCGGTGCAGGCTCCGGCGGCGCAGCACCTGGTGGACTGCCTGCCGCCCGGCTTCGCGCCGCGCACCATTCTCGACGTCGGCTGCGGCACCGGGTCGCTCACCCGCCGCCTCACCGAGCGCTTCCCCCTCACCCGCATCGCCGGGATGGACCTCGCCCCGGCGATGGTCGGCGCCTGCCGCGCCGCGTGGCCGTATCCGCACGTTTTCCTCTGCGGCGACGCCGAGGACTTCGACGCCGAGGGCAACGCCTTCGACCTCGTCGCGTCGAGCTTCGCCTTCCAGTGGTTCGCCAACAAGCCCGGCACCCTCGCCCGCCTCGCCCAGGCGCTCACCCCGGGGGGCATCCTCGCCTTCACCGCGCCGGTCGCGGGCACGCTCACCGAGCTTTCGACCGCGCACCAGGAGGCCGTGGGCCGCCCCCTCGCCGCCCTCGACTATCCGCCCGACAGCGCCTACGTCGACTGGGTCAAGGAAGTCGGCCTCGCGGTGGTGCGGGCGCAAACCCGGGCGATGATCGTGCATTATCCCTCGGCGCTCGCGGCGCTCAAGTCGTTCAAGGGCATCGGCGCGGTGTTCAAGGGCGGCGCGAAGCCGCTCAGCCCGCGCGAGGTCAGCCGCCTCACCAAGGTTTACGAGGACCGCTATCGGGATCATAACGGCGTTCCGGTTACCTACCAGGTCCTCACCCTGATCGCCCATCGCTGACCCTTACATAGGACGTTCGCCATGTTCCGCGGCTTCGTCGTCACCGGCACCGATACCGACGTCGGCAAGACCTTCACCACCGCTGCCCTCTCGCTCTGGCTGCGCCACAAGGGCCTCGGCATCGTGCCGATGAAGCCGGTGCAGACCGGCGCGAAGCCGATGTCTGACGGCCTGCGCGCGCCGGACCTCGACTTCACCCTGGGCGTGCTCGACCACGTTCCGAGCCCGGAAGAGCGCGACCTGATGCAGCCGTTCTGCTACATCCCGGCGTGCTCGCCCCACCTCGCGGTGGCGGAAGACGAAGAGGCGCCCTCGGTGGAGGCGATCGTCGCCGCGGCGGAAGAACTCGGCCGCCGCCACCCGGCGGTGGTGATCGAAGGCGCGGGCGGCCTGATGGTGCCGCTCAACCGCCGCGAAACGATGATCGACCTGTTCGCCGCGTTGAACCTGCCGGTGGTGGTGGTGGGCCGCGTCGGCCTCGGCACGATCAACCACGTGCTGCTCTCGATCGACGCCTTGAAGTCGCGCCACATCCCGGTTGCCGGGGTGATCCTCAACGAAACCAAGCCGCAGGGGGCGGAAGACGCCTTCATCCGCGCCGACAACCCCGGCACCATCGCCCACTTCGGCGGCGTGCCGTGCTTCGGCACCCTGCCCTTCATCCCCGAGCCGACGATCGAAAAGCTGCTCGCCGCCGCCAACGGCTTGAGCGGCCTCGACGCCGCGTTCGCCCACCTCTTCGCCCGCTAAGGAGTTCCCGATGACCGACCTGCTCGCGCGCGACCGCCGCTACATCTGGCATCCGTTCACCCAGGCGCTCACCGCGCCGGAGCCGATCGCCGCGGTCTCCGCCAACGGCGCGGAAATCACCGACGCCGAGGGCAACGTCATCCTCGACATGATCTCCTCGTGGTGGGTCAACCTCCACGGCCACGCCCACCCGCTGATCGCCGAGGCGGTCGCCAACCAGGCGCGCACCCTGGAGCAGGTGATCTTCGCCACCTGCACCCACGCGCCGGCGGTCGACCTCGCGGAAGGGATCGCGAATATCCTGCCCGAGAAGCTCACCCGGGTGTTCTATTCCGACAACGGCTCCACCGCCGTCGAGGTCGCGATGAAGATCGCGATGCAGTACTTCCGCAACCAGGGCGACACCCGCCGCACCCGCTTCGTCGCGATGGACGGCGCGTACCACGGCGACACCGTCGGCGCGATGTCGGCGGGCGTGAGCTGCGGCATCTTCGACGTCTGGGGCGAGATGCTGTTTTCGGTCGACAGCCTGCCCAACGCGCCGACCTGGGACGGCGACGAAGAGGTGGAAGCCAAGGAAGCCAAGGCCCTCGCCGCGCTCGACGCCTACCTCGACGGCCACAAGGACGACCTCGTCGCGGCGATCGTCGAACCCCTGGTGCAGGGCGCGGGCGGGATGCGGATGTGCCGTCCGGAATTCCTGAAAGCCTGGGTGGAAAAGCTCCAGGCGGCGGGCGCGCTGATCATCTTCGACGAAGTGATGACCGGCTTCGGCCGCCTCGGCGACCTGTTCGCCTGCCTCAAGGCGAAGATCGAACCCGATTTCGTCTGCCTGTCGAAGGGCATCACCGGCGGCTTCATGCCGATGGCGGCGACGGTGACCACCGACGCGATCTACGCCGCCTTCCTCCACAAGGAGACGGCGAAGGCGTTCCTCCACGGCCACTCCTACACCGCCAACCCGCTCGGCTGCGCGGCGGGCAACGCATCGCTCAAGCTCCTCCTCGATCCCGCGTGCATCCAGCGCCGCGCCGCGATCGAGGCGTTCCACCGCGCCGCCCTGCCCAAGCTCGCCCGCCTGCCGGGGGTGAACAAGCCGCGCATCATGGGCACCATCGCGGCGGTCAACATCGAGACCGGCTCGGGCGAAAAGGGCCTGGGCGCCGAGGTCGGACTGAAGCTCAAAGCCTTCTTCAAGGGCGAAAACATGCTGATCCGCCCGCTCGGCAACGTGCTCTACCTGCTGCCGCCCTACTGCGTCACCGACGATCAACTGGCGCGCGCCTACGACAGCATGATCCGGGGGGTGAAAAGCCTTTCCGCCTAACGATTTGGCCGAAAAGGCTTGCGCCGCGACGGAACGGACACCCACATCAGACGTTGAGGAACGAGAGCTTCGTTCCATGAACTAGGAGACCTGCCATGAGCGCCACCACTCTGAGCATCCAGGGCATGCATTGCGAAGGCTGCGCAACGAAAGTTGAGGAAGCCCTGCGCGAAGCGCCGGGCGTTGCCACCGTCGCCGTGGACCTTGAACACAACACCGCGATCGTCGAAGGCGGCGGCGAGCCGACCAACTTGGTTTCGGCGGTGCGGAGCGCCGGATTTTCCGCCTCGGTAATCCCCGACGTCCAAGCCAATCCGAGCATCGTCTAAGTCGTTCCAAGCGGCGGGGCCCTCCCCGCCGCTTCGCATTTCAGGGCAGGCCCGCTGCCCTTTTGACCTTGCGCGGGGGCAACCCCCGTGCCCACATACCCCTTTCGTGTTCCCTGACATCGAGTCTTCCCAATGGCCGAAGCGTTGCACCTGGGAATTACCGGGATGAGCTGCGCGGGCTGCGCGGCGAACGTCGAGAAGGCGCTGAAGCGCGTTCCCGGCGCGCAGGACGTCTCGGTGAATTTCGCCCTCTCCACCGCCCAACTCACCCTCGACCCGCCCGCCAGCACCGCCCAGGCGGTGCGCGCGGTGGTCGACGCGGGCTACGGCGTGACCACCCGCACCCTCTCCCTCGAAATCGGCGGGATGAGCTGCGCCAACTGCGCCGCGATGGTGGAAAAGGCCCTGAAAGCCGTTCCCGGCGTGCTCGACGCGCGGGTCAACTTCGCGATCAACACCGCCGAGGTCGACCTCGCCGACGCCGACGCCGATCCCCAGCCCCTACTCGCGGCGGTCAAGGCGGCGGGCTATTCCGCCACCCTGCCGATCGAGAGCGCCACCGCCCAAGCCGAACGCGCCGCCGAAACCGCCAAGGTCGAGTCCGCCGCCGGACGGATGCTGCTGTTCTCCGCCGCGCTGTCGCTGCCGTTCCTGGTGGCGATGGTGGGGATGTTCGTGGGCGCTCCGCACCTGCTCTCGCCGATGGCGCAGCTGTTCCTCGCCACCCCGGTGCTGTTCGTCGCCGGGTGGCGCTTCCACACCGGCGCGGTTAAGGCGCTCTCCCACGGGTCGGCGAACATGGACGTGCTGGTCTCGCTCGGCACCTCGGTCGCCTACCTGTTCAGCATCTGGCTGATGCTGCGCGCGCCCGAAGGCGTCACGCCGCACCTCTATTTCGAGGCCGCCGCGCTGATCGTCACCCTGGTGCTGTTCGGCAAGTGGCTCGAAGACCGCGCCAAGAAGGGCGCGACCGCCGCGATCCGCGCGCTGATGGCGCTGCGCCCGCAGGATGCCCTGATCGAGCGCGACGGCGCGGAGGTGCGCGTCGGGATTTCCGAGGTCGTGATCGGCGACGTCGCGGTGGTCAAGCCGGGCGAGCGCATCCCGGTGGACGGCGTGCTGGTTTCCGGCGCGACCGAAGCCGACGAATCCCTGATCACCGGCGAGAGCCTGCCGGTGGACAAGGCCGAAGGCGACACGGTGGTCGCCGGGTCGATCAACGGCTC
>LUYR01000382.1 GCA_001603335.1 Rhodospirillales bacterium Alpha_05
GCCGATGGTCGCCGACAATTCGTCGAGCTACGGAACCCCCTTCACCGTCTCGATCGAAGCCCGCCACGGCGTCACCACCGGTGTCTCCGCCGCCGACCGCGTCACCACGATCAAAACCGCGATCGACCCGGCCTCCACCCCCGCCGACCTCGCCCGCCCCGGCCACGTCTTCCCCCTCGCCGCCAACCCCGGCGGGATCAAGGCGCGTCAGGGCCATACCGAAGCGACCCTCGATTTGATGCGCCGCGCCGGACTGCCGGACTCCGGCGTCCTCTGCGAAGTTACCAACCCCGATGGCACCATGGCCAAGGGCGACCAACTCGCCGCCTTCGCCGAACGCTACGACATGCCGCTGGTCTCGATCGCGGATCTGCTGGAAGTCGAGGGGTAAGGGTTAAGGTTGGGCTCTGCCCAAACCCGCACAGGGCCTCGGGCCCTGTGTACCCTTTAGTTTTTTGCGCGTAGCGCGATAAAGCCTTCGGGCGGCGTGATGGTCGATTGCGCTTCGCGCGAAAAACCAAAAAGTTATGGGATCAAAGGGGCTGAGCCCCTTTGCGGGTCCAGGGCAGCGCCCTGGGCCTTATTTCTTTGCCTTCAATCGTCCTTTACCCCAGGCAGGCGGACGCCTTCCGGGAGGTAGAAGAGGCGGCCGAACCAGCGCCAGTGGCCATTGGGGCCGGGGACGGTGCAATTGATGCGGCCGCGGGTGGCGGTATAGGGCTTGTCCATGCGGACTTCGACGCGGCGACCGAGGAGTTCGGTTTTGGTTTGGCCGTCGGTAGAGCTGAAGCATTTGAGGTTGGCGATCGCGACGTTGGGGTCGGCGACGGTGAAGCCGAAGGTGGGCGGATTGGTCTTGAGGGTCGGGTCGGTGGGGGTGACGTCTTCCGCCGGGATCGGCAGGGCGTTGATCAGCAGGCGGAAGCGCTCGTCGTCGCCGTAGTGTTCGTTGAGGGCGAAGCGCGGCAGAAAGTAGCGGTTGTCGGCGGCGGTGATCACCCCCGAGTGCTGGCCGAAGGCGGCGTCGTAGGCGCGGGATGCGGCGGCGATGGTTTCGGTATTGGCCTCGCCGTAGGGATAGGCGAAGAGCTTGGGCACGAAGCCGAGCTCGGCCTTGAAGCGGGCGTTGGAGTGTTCGATTTCCGCCGCGGCCTGCGCGGGGGTTTGCTTTGCCATGTGGGCGTGGGATTCGGAGTGCGCGCCGATGGTGACGCCGTCGGCGACGAGGGTGCGGATCTGGTCCCAGGTGAGGTAGCCGCGGGTGCCGTGGTCGACCGGCTCGGTGGCGACGAAGATGGTGAGCGGGTAGCCCGCCGCCTTGATCCGCGGCCAGCCGACGGTCATCGCCGAGGCGTAGGCGTCGTCGACGGTGATCGCCACGGTCTTGGGCGGGATGGTCTTGCCGGTCATCAGCGCGTCGGTGATTTCGGACAGCGGCACGACGTGGAAGCCGCCCTCCTTCAAAATCTGCAAATGCCGCTCGAGCTGCTCGACGCGGATGTTGGTGCTGGGAATCCCGGTCTCGCCGAAGCGGTGATACATGATCGCCACGGCGGCGGTGGCGTCGGCCTGCACCGGCTCGGCGGCGTGCGCGGCGCTGCCGACGAGGCAGGCGACAAGCGCGGCCAGGATCAGGCGTGGA
>LUYR01000383.1 GCA_001603335.1 Rhodospirillales bacterium Alpha_05
ATTCGGCGACCCGCGCCGCGACCGCGCGGCCTTCGAGCAGGCCGTGGGTGCGGATCGGCTCGGCGATGGAAAAACCGATGGTCTTGCGCGGGTCCAAGGACGCGTAAGGGTCCTGGAAGATGTATTGCACGTCCTGACGCAGGCGGAAGCGCTCGGCGCGGCTCATCTGGGAGAAGGGTTTTCCGGCGAAGATCAGCTCGCCCGAGGTCGGCGTCTGAAGCTGCTGGATGGTGCGGCCGATGGTCGACTTGCCCGAGCCGGATTCGCCCACCAGCGCCAGGGTCTCGCCGACGCGGATGTCGAAGCTCACCTTCTCCACCGCGTGAACGCGGTGGGTGACGGTGCCGAACATCGTGCGTTTGACGTCGAAGCGGGTGACGAGGTCGCGCACTTGTAAGAGCGGCGGCGCATCGGTGCGGGCGGTGTCCTGCGGCGTCGCCTCTTCGAGCACCGCGCCGGTGGAAGCTTCGATCAGCGGCAGGCGCTTCGGCAGCGGCTCGCCGGTCATGCTGCCGAGCTTCGGCACCGCCGCGAGCAGCGCACGGGTGTAGGAATGCCGGGGTGCGGCGAAAATCTCGGCGACCGGACCGGTCTCCACAACCTTGCCACGCCACATCACCACCACGTCGTCGGCGATCTCGGCGACCACGCCCATGTCGTGGGTGATGAAGATCACCGCCATGCCGAGCTCCCGCTGCAACTCGGCGATCAGGCCGAGGATCTGCGCCTGGATGGTGACGTCGAGCGCGGTGGTGGGTTCGTCGGCGATCAGCAGCTTGGGGCGGCAGGCGAGCGCCATCGCGATCATCACCCGCTGCCGCATCCCGCCCGAAAGCTGGTGCGGGTAGCGCCCGAGGGTCTCCCGCGCGTCGGGCATCCGCACCTTTTCCAACAGCCGCTCGGCCTCGGCGAGGGCTGCGGCGCGGCCGACCTTCTCGTGCAGCATCAGCACCTCGGCGATCTGGTCGCCGACGGTGAACACCGGGTCGAGCGAGGTCATCGGCTCCTGGAAGATCATCGCGACGTCCTTGCCGCGAATCTGCCGCATCCGCTTTTGCGGCAGCGCCAGCAGGTCGAGCGCGCCGTCCGGGCCGTCGAGGACGATGCGCCCGGTCTCGGTCGCGGCGCCCATGGTTTCGGCGAGGCGCATGATGCTGAGGGCGGTGATCGACTTGCCCGAACCGGACTCGCCGACGATCGCCAGGGTGCGCCCCGGGTGGACGGCAAAGCTCACGTCGTCGACGACGCGGTTCGCGCCGAAGGCGACCGAAACGCCGTCGACGGCGAGAAGCGGGGCAGCAGGCTCTTCCAAACGCGACACGCCGGGACGTCCTTCAGGGGGCCCAAGTCGATGAAATCCAACGCCGAACGCAGCTGACGGGCGGATTTCCGGGGCGACATGCGATGGCACCACTTCAGCCGGGCTTTGTCAACTCGCCGTGGTGCGGGGGTGTGCCCGAGGGCGTGTTTGAAAATGTTCCAATATGGGAGGAAACCATAATTCATATGGAGAATTCACATCAAGTGTGATTTTATGTTAAAAAATCGCGTGAAAACGGGAGGTCGTGATGCCGACACCTTCGGCGTATCGGGTTTGCGTGATCGGTCTGGGGTCGATGGGCATGGGCGCGGCGAAGTCCTGCGTGCGCGCCGGTCTCGAGATCTCCGGCATCGAGCTCAACCCGGCGCGCCGGGAGGAACTTCTCGCCGCCGGAGCCGCAGCCGCGGCGGCCTCCGCCGCCGAACTCCCGAATTGCGACTTCGACGCGGTGGTGGTGCTGGTGGTCAACGGCGCGCAGGTGCGCGACGCCCTGTTCGGCCCGAACGGCATCGCCAAGCTGCTCAAGCCCGGCACCGCGATCATGGTCAGCTCCACCCAGTCCGCCGACGACGCCAAGGCGGTCGGTCGCGAGCTGGACGCCCTCGGCCTGTTGATGCTCGACGCGCCGGTCTCCGGCGGTCCGGTCAAGGCGGCGGCGGGCGAGATGACGGTGATGGCCTCGGGATCGAAAGTCGCCTTCGCCGCGCTCCGCCCGGTGCTCGACGCCACCGCCACCAAGGTCTACGAGATCGGCGCGGAGATCGGCCTCGGCGCGACGGTGAAGATCATTCATCAGCTTCTCGCAGGGGTGCACATCGCGGCAGGCGCCGAGGCGATGGCGCTCGCCGCCCGCGCCGGGATTCCCCTCGATTTGATGTACGACGTGGTCACCCACGCGGCGGGCAATTCCTGGATGTTCGAGAACCGGATGAAGCACGTCGTCGACGGCGATTACGCGCCGAAGTCGGCGGTGAACATTTTCGTCAAGGACCTCGGCCTCGTCACCGAGACCGGCCGCACCCTGAAATTCCCGCTACCCCTTGCCTCGACTGCGTTTTCAATGTTCCTCTCGGCTGCGAACGCGGGTCATGGGGACGAGGACGACGCCGCGGTGATCAAAACCTTCGCGGGGATCTCCCTGCCTGGAGAGGAGCAAGCCTGATGCTGATCGGCGTGATTGCGGACGACTTTACCGGTGCGACGGACATCGCCGGATTCCTGGTGGCCAACGGCGTGTCGACGACCCAGCTGATCGGCGTGCCGCCCGGAGACCTCAACGTCGAGGCCGAGGCGGTGGTGATCTCGCTCAAATCCCGCTCCTGCCCGCCCGACGAGGCGGTGGGTGCGAGCCTCGCCGCGCTCGCTTGGCTCCAGGCGCGCGACTGCCCGCGCATCTACCAAAAATACTGCTCGACCTTCGACAGCTCGCGCACCGGCAACATCGGCCCGGTGGCCGACGCGCTGCTCGACGGCCTGAAATCCGATTTCACCGTGGTCTGCCCCGCGCTGCCGGTCAACGGCCGGACGATCTACAACGGCTACCTCTTCGTCAACGGCGTGCCGCTGGCGGAATCCGGCATGCGCGACCACCCGGTGACGCCGATGACCGACAGCAGCCTGGTGCGCCTGATGGAGGCGCAGTCCCTCGGGCGCTGCGGCGTGGTCAACGTCGACACGGTGGAGAAGGGGGTTCCGGCGGTGCGCGCCGCGCTTGAAAAACTCCGCGTCGAAGGCCGCCGCTATGCGGTGCTCGATGCCCTGAACGCGCACCACCTCGACACCCTGGGCGCGGCGGTGGCCGACATGCCGCTGGTCACCGGCGGCTCCGGTCTCGCGGCGGGGATGGCGAAGGCGTGGCGGCGGCGGATTCAGGATCCCTCGCGCGCCGCTTCGGCGGGTGCGCCG
>LUYR01000384.1 GCA_001603335.1 Rhodospirillales bacterium Alpha_05
GCCGCCGGAAGCTTCCACTTGAACCGCACCGCGAGCACGAACGCGACGCCGACCGCCGCCACGCCCCAGGCCATGCCGAGGCTGGCGAGCGAGGGCCCGCCGTGGACGAAGGCGGCGCGTCCGGTGGCCAGCGCGTTCTGTGCGACGATGCCGCCCATCACGCCGAAGCCGGTGCGGTCGAGGATGTCGCGGAAGCGGCCTTCGCCGATGTCGCGGAAGGCGAGGATCGGCGCGGCGCGCAGCGCGAGGGTGATCAGGCCGCTGCCGAGAGCGACGGCCCAGAGCTGCCAGGGTTCAAGCATGCTTCGGCCTCCGTCCGGCGAGGGTGGTGACGATGGCGAAGGCGAGCGGCACGACGAGCAGCGCCGATGAGCCGAGATAGGGGGCGGTGAGCGGCACCAGCACCGCGCCGACCGCGGCGTTGAGCATCAGCACCCGGTTCTTCCACTGCGCCGCGATCAGCACCGCGAAGTAGACCGGGATCACCGCGCCCAGCGTCGCGCCGATCAGCGGCGAGACCGCGCCCGACATTTCGTGGCCGATCACCGCGCCGGTGACTGCCGAGAGCGAGCACATCGCGCAGATCGCGCCGGCGTAGAGCGCGGGGCGACGCGGCGGATCGTCGATCAAGCGGGGGAAGATCACCGCGAACGAGCTCGCCGAGAGCAGGCCGAGGGTGGCGAGCGCGCGGCCGATCGAGAGCTTGGGCAGGCGCGCCAGCACCGAGGCGACCATGACGATGAAGCGGAGGTTGATCACCAGCACCGCGGTGAGGGCGGTGATCCAGGCGGTGGCGGCCGAGCCGCCCGCCGAGATCAGGATCGACATCGCCGCCGCCTGCGCCGGGGCGGCGAGGGTGAGCGCGGTCATCACCATGGTTTGCAGGGCATCGAGACCGGCGCGCGCGCTCATCTGGCCGACGCCGATGAACATCACCACGAAGGTCAGGATGACGAGATAGGAATCGCGAAAGGATTCACGCAGCACCGCCCCCAGGGACGGTGGAGACACGTTGGGCGTCATGGCCAAACACACACCTTTGCCAAGTCACGCCAGCCCGCTCGTCGAAAAAACCGCGCCGACCCGGCGCGGGCACTCCCCGCTCCGGTTATAGCACACCCGGCGATGAAATCATCGCCGCTTTGCGCGGGGCTCGGTTGCGGAAGACTCAGGCGGGGTGTTGCGCGACCCAGCGCGCGGCGGTGGCGAGGTCGTCGGCGACGAAGTCGGCGAGCGGCGCGGCGGAAGCTTCCTCGGCGAGGCCGTGGCCGGTGCGCACCAGCACCGTCCGCGCACCGATGGCGCGGCCGAGGCCGAGGTCGACCGCCTTGTCGCCGATCATCACCGAGCGGCCGAGGTCGAGGCCGAGGTCGGCGGCAGCTTTCAGCGCCATGCCAGGCTTCGGCTTGCGGCAGTCGCAGGCGTCGGCGGGGCCGTGCGGGCAGATATAGACGGCATCGAGGGTCACGCCTTCCGCCGCCAGCATTTCGGCGAGGCGCGCGTGCACCGCCGCCACCGCGTCGAGGGTAAAGTAGCGCCGCGCCACGCCCGACTGGTTGGTCAGCACCACGAGGACGAAGCCTTGGCGTTGCAAATCCTTCAGCCCCACCGCCACGCCCGGGATCAACTCCAGCTCGTCGGGGTTGCCGAGGTAGTGGCGTTCGACGTTGATGGTGCCGTCGCGGTCGACGAACGCCGCCGGGCGGAGCGTGGTCATCCGCCGCTTTCCCGGGTCTTGAGGAAGCGCACGTCGGGGAATTCCTCTTCCGCCTTGCCGAGGTGCCAGGCATTGCGGGCGAGGAAGACCAACTGGTCGTCGTGGTCGTCGGCGAGCGCCACCATGTTGCCGTCGGTGAAGCGCTTGAGCGCGAGCGGATCGTCGGAGGCGACCCAGCGGGCGGTGTAGAGCGAGGTCGGCTCGAAGATCACCGGGATGCCGTATTCGGTGCGGATGCGGTCGGCCATCACTTCGAACTGTAGCGGCCCGACGACGCCGACGATCCAGTCCGCGCCGAGGCGGGGCTTGAACACCGCCGCCGCGCCTTCCTCGGCGAGCTGTTGCAGCGCGCGGCCGAGGTGCTTGGCCTTGAGCGGGTCTTCCGAGCGGACCTTCTGCAGCAGTTCCGGCGCGAAGTTGGGGATGCCGGTGAAGCGGATGTCGTCGCCTTCCGAGATCGCGTCGCCGATGCGCAGGTTGCCGTGGTTGGGCACGCCGATGATGTCGCCGGCCCAGGCCTCCTCCGCGAGTTCGCGATCCTGCGCCAGGAACAGCACCGGGTTGTGGAGGTTGAGCGTCTTGCCCGAGCGCACGTGCCGCACCTTCATGCCGCGCTCGAAGTGCCCGGAGGCGAGGCGGACGAAGGCGATGCGGTCGCGGTGCTTCGGGTCCATGTTCGCCTGGATCTTGAAGACGAAGCCCGAGAGCTTGTCTTCCTCCGGCGAGATCGGGCGCGGCTCGGCGGGCTGCGGGCGCGGG
>LUYR01000385.1 GCA_001603335.1 Rhodospirillales bacterium Alpha_05
CTTCGCCACCGTCGCCGGGCACTCCCCGGTGGACAAGGGCGTGGCGGATCGCGCGCTGACGCGGCTCGAAGTCGACGCGGTCGGCCTTGACAGCCAGGACCGGCGTTACTTGCTTTGTATCGTCGAGTCCTACGGCGGCGGGCCGGTGGGAGTCGAGACCTTGGCCGCCGCGCTGGCCGAGGAACGCGACACGCTGGAGGAAGTCATCGAGCCGTTCCTGATGCAACAAGGACTGGTGCAGCGCACGCCGCGGGGGCGGATTCTCTCGGCAAAGGGCTATCGCCACCTCGGCCTTTCGGCCCCGCCGCGTGGTCCCGAGCAATTGGCCCTGCTGGACCCCCTTGCGCCCGACGACGGGGCGGAGTAATGGAGCGAGAAGTGAATTCACGTGTTGCGGGCGAGGGCGGGGCCTCCTACTTCGAAGGCGACGTCCATGTGCTGACGGTGCGCGTGTATTACGAGGACACCGACGCCGGAGGCGTTGTCTACTACGCCAATTATCTGAAATTTGCGGAACGCGCGCGGAGCGCGATGCTTCGCCTCGGAGGATGGGAGAATGGGCGGCTGAGCCAGGCCGACTATCCCGATCAGTCCGAAGGCGTCGCCTTCGTGATGCGCAGTTTCGCGGTGGATTACCGCCGCGCGGCGGTGCTGGACGACCTTTTGACGGTGCGCACCCGGGTGGTGAAGATCGGCGGCGCGACCCTCGAGATGGCGCAGACGGTGATGCGCGGCGACGAAGTTCTGGTGGAGGCGATGGCTAAGCTCGCCTGCGTCTCCGCCGCGAGCCTGAAACCGGCGCGCATTCCCGAGGGATTGCGCGCGGATCTGGCCTTGCGGCTGGCTTAGAGGAATGCGGCGGTGCGGGCGACGCGCCGGGCGGTGTAGGAAAGGCGAAGACGGATGGAACCGCATAACGATTTGTCGATGATCACCCTGTTCTTGCAGGCCGACATCATAGTCAAGGCGGTGATGCTGGCGTTGCTGGGCGCGTCGATCTGGTCGTGGACGATCATCTTCGAGAAGGTGCGGCGTCTGCGGGCGCTCAACCGCCATGCCAGCGACTTCGAGGAGCAGTTCTGGTCCGGCGGCGCGCTCGACGATCTCTACGATCGCATCGGCAAGAGCGCTCGCGACCCGATGAGCGCGATCTTCGTCGCCGCGATGCGCGAATGGCGGCGTTCGCTCGAGCGCAGCCGCAACGAGGCGCCGTCGCTCAAGACCTCGATCGCCCAGCGCATCGAGCGGGTGATGCAGATCACCAGCGAGCGCGAACTGGAAATTGTCGAAAGCCGCATGGGCTTCCTCGCGTCCACCGGCTCGGTGTCGCCGTTCATCGGCCTGTTCGGCACGGTGTGGGGCATCATGAACAGCTTCCACAACATCGGCGTGAGCAAGAACACCTCGCTCGCCGTGGTCGCCCCCGGCATCGCCGAGGCGCTGTTCGCCACTGCGCTCGGTCTCGTCGCGGCCATCCCGGCGGTGATCGCCTACAACAAGCTCTCCACCGACATCGACCGCTACGCCAAGCGCCTTGAGATCTTCTCGGGCGAGTTCTCGGCGATCGTTTCGCGTCAGCTCGACGAAAGGCGTTGAGCCATGAGCATGGCGACAACCGGCAGTAAGCGCGGCAAGCGCAGCAAGACCGCGCGCATGGCCGACATCAACGTCACGCCGATGGTCGACGTGATGCTGGTGCTGCTGGTGATCTTCATGGTCACCGCGCCCCTGATGACCACCGGCATTCCTCTCGATCTGCCCCAGGGCGGCAATCAGGTTCTCGCTGACGCCAACAAGGCGCTGCGGATCTCCGTCGACCAGGAAGGCACCGTCTATCTCGGCACCGAGCCGGTCGACGTCGATTCGCTGGTCGGCCGCGTCGTCCAGATGCGCAGCGCCAACCCCGAGCTCGGGGTGGTGATCAGCGGCGATCAGGTCGCCCACTATGGTGCGGTGATGCGGGTGATGGGCGCCTTGAAGGACGCCGGCGTCGAAAAGGTCGGCCTCGAGACCGGCAACGACGCGCCGAAGCCCGTCAAGCCGAAGCGTTGAGGGCGTTATGCGGCGAGAACTCGGCTATTCCCTAGGCCTCCACCTGCTGGTGATTCTCATCGGCATGTTCGGCCTGCCGTATTTCGCCTCTCCGCCGCCGGAACCCACCGAGCGGATTCTGATTGTTGACCTGAGCAAGATTTCGGTGAGCGACAAGACCTCGCTGAAGAAGGCCGACGCGATCGGCAAGC
>LUYR01000386.1 GCA_001603335.1 Rhodospirillales bacterium Alpha_05
GACGACGCCTCGCGCCCGGTGCGCCGCTGGACCCTCTGGGGGCATCCGGCCGGTGCCGCTGCCCCGGCGGCCAAGCCGGTGACCCCGACCCTGGTGTTCGGCGCGCCGCAGGAAGACGTCTCCGCCCACCTCGCGGTGGAACCGGAAGATCGCAAGCTCGCCGGTTCGCTCGATCCCGAGATCGACAACATCCCGGCTTTCCTGCGCCGTCAGGCGAACTGAAGACACGTTCCAAATTGCGCCGCACCGGTCGACCGGTGCGGCGCAAGCCACAAGATCTGGTGCAGCCACCCGAGCTCACCCTCAAGGACCGCCACCCGGCGGTTCTCGCGCGCACCCCGCGCCGCCCCCTCTCCCGCTCTCATATCCCGATGATTCGTCAGGCCTTTTTGGCTGTTACCGGTGTAACAATCAGTAACAATCATTGATTTGAGACCGAGACACCCCGCTGTTACATAGAACATGGTTCCGAATGGGGGTGCGAACGGCCCTGCACCAATGACGGGAACCCCAGGCAGCCACGCCACTTGCGACGCTCACATGTAAACCTCGAGCGCCGGTGACCGCCCCGGATGGGTCGATTGTGAAGTTCTGATCTGGAAAGTCCGCGCACATGTTCGATGTCACGCACGCAACCGAGGCTCTTGCCGCTGACCGCCTTTCCCGGCGGGGCGTAGCCTTCAAGCAGAAGACCCTGAAGTCGGCGATCGGCTGCTCGGGCGTCGGCCTGCACTCCGGCAAGAAGATCTCGATGACCCTCAAGCCCGCGCCGATCGGCACCGGCGTCGTCTTCAACCGCACCGATGCGGGTGAGAAGAACGGCCGGATCCCGGCCAGCTTCGACGCGGTCGTCGACACCCGCCTCTGCACCTGCGTCGGCAATAGCGACGGCTTCTCGGTCGGCACCATCGAGCACCTGATGTCCGCGATCGCGGGCATGGGCATCGACAACCTGATCGTCGACATCGACGGCCCGGAAGTCCCGGTGATGGACGGCTCCGCCGCGCCCTTCGTCTTCCTGATCGAATGCGCCGGCGTCGCCGAACAGGACGCGCCGCGCCGCGCGATCAAGGTTCTGAAGTCGGTGAGCGTGACCGACGGCGGCATCCTCGCCCGCCTCGACCCCGCCGACGACGACTTCACCATCGCTTTCGAAATCGATTTCTCCAACCCGTTGATCGGCCGCCAGACCTTCGAGATGACCCTGCCGCTGTGCGAAGCCGCCGATGCCGGTTCGTATCGCACCGAGGTCGCCTCGGCCCGCACCTTCGGCTTCCTCGAAGACGTCGAGCGCCTCAACAAGATGGGCCTCGCGCTCGGCGGTTCGCTCGACAACGCGGTGGTGATCTCGGGCAACAAGGTGCTGAACGAGGAAGGCCTGCGCTTCGACGACGAGTGCGTCCGCCACAAGGCGCTCGACGCGCTGGGCGACCTCTACCTCGCGGGCGCGCCCTTGATCGGCCGCTTCTCGGGGCTGAAGTCGGGCCACGCCCATTCCAACCAGCTGCTTCGCGCGCTGTTCGCCGATGCCGACGCCTGGACCTTCGTGGAACTCGACGACCACCACGCGCTGCATCAGGCCGACTGGCGCCGCGCCGCCAACGCCTGAACATTGCTCCGTTTCGCGACGATCAAGCGGGAGGCTGACAAAGCCTCCCGCTTTGTTTTATAGTCCCGTACTCGTCACTCCGCCGCCTCCGCGAAAGGTGCTCCCAACCGTGTTCCGTCCCCAGGTTTCCAAGCTCGTTTCCGCCCTGCGACTTGCGCCCTTCGCCCTCGCCGCGGCGGTTGCCCTTTCCGGGTGCGCCGGCGACAAGAAGAATGACGAATACGTCGAGAAGCCGATCGCCACGCTCTACGACGACGCGCTCTCGAAGCTCGCGGCGCAGGAGTACAAGGCGTCCGCCAAGGCCTTCGAGGAAGTCGAACAGCAGCACCCCTACTCGGCCTGGGCGGTGAAGGCGCAGCTGATGGCGGCATACGCCTATTACCAGGGCGGCAAGTTCGACGACGCGATCCTCGCCGCCGACCGCTTCATCGACCTCTACCCGGCCAACGCCGACGTCCCGTACGCCTATTACCTGAAGGCGCTCTGCTACTACGAGCAGATCTCCGACGTCGCCCGCGACCAGAAGATGACCCTCGACGCCCGCGCCGCGCTCTCGGAAGTGATCAAGCGCTTCCCCGACAGCGAATACGCCCGCGACGCGCGCCTCAAGCTCGACCTCACCACCGACCATCTCGCCGGCAAGGAGATGGAAATCGGCCGCTACTACCTCAAGACCAGCAACTGGCTCGCGGCGATCAACCGCTTCCAGGCGGTGGTCCACACCTACGATTCCACCAGCCACGTGCCGGAAGCCCTGTACCGCCTGGTCGAGATCTACACCAAGATCGGCCTCAAGCAGGAGGCGCGGAAGGCTGGCGCGGTGCTGGGCTACAACTATCCCGGCTCGGACTGGTACGCGATGGCCTACCGCATCCTCGAAGGCGATTCCAACCTGCCGCCGGACGCGCCGGAAAGCACCGGCTCGTGGTATGGCAAGATCTGGCCGTTCTGACCGTCTCATAAGCCCAAGGGGCGCCGATGCTGGTTTCCCTCTCGATCCGCGACGTGGTGCTGATTGAACGCCTCGACATTCCGTTCGAGGCGGGCCTTTCCGTGCTCACCGGCGAAACCGGCGCGGGCAAGTCGATCCTGCTCGATTCCCTCGGCCTCGCGCTCGGCGCGCGCGGCGACGCCGGAATGATCCGCGCCGGGGCCGACCGCCTCTCGGTCGCCGCCGCGTTCGACCCGCCAGCTCC
>LUYR01000387.1 GCA_001603335.1 Rhodospirillales bacterium Alpha_05
GCATCCACGGCGAGACCCGGGGCAGCGCGGCGGTGAGCGGATCGGCGACGGCGGAGGTTTCGGACATTCGTGGGCTCCGGTCAGTTGCTGCGCATGCGCGGGTCGAGCGCGGCGTTGAGGAGGTCGGCGACCAGGGTGACGAAGATGTAGACCACCGACAGCAACAGCACGACCGCCTGCACCACCGGATAATCGTTGCGCGAGATCGCCTCCCACGCGAGGTGGCCGAGGCCGTGCAGCGAGAAGATCGTCTCGATCACGATCGACCCGCCGAGCATGAAGCCCAACTGCACCGCCGCGAGGCCGACCACCGGGATCACCGCGTTCCTGAGCGCGTGCTTGAACATCACCGTGCCGGTGCGCAGGCCCTTGGCCCGCGCGGTGCGGATGTAGTCGGAGGCGAGGACGTCGAGCATGCCGTTGCGGGTCAGGCGCATGATCGCGGGCATCGCATAGGTGCCGAGCGCGATCACCGGCATGACGAAGTGCTTCCACGTGCCGGAGCCGGAAACCGGCAGCCAGCGCAGGTTGACGGCGAAGATCAAAATCAGGGTGAGGGCGAACCAGAAGCTCGGCATCGCCTGGCCGAACACCGAGATCGTCAGCGCCACGCGGTCGATCCAGGTGTCGCGCTTGATCGCGGCGATCACGCCCAGCGGGATCGCGATGGCGAGCGCGAAGGCGAGCGCGAGACCGCCCAGGGCCATGGTGACGCCGAGGCGTCCGCCGATCAGCGTCGTCACCTGATCCTGAAAATAGAAGGACCGGCCGAAATCGAAGTGCAGCGCCTTCCACAGCCACGCGACGAACTGGGTGGTGAGCGGCTGGTCGAGGCCGAACTGCACGCGAATCTGCTCGATCTGCTCGGCGGTCGATTCCGGCCCCGCGATCGCGGTGGCGAGGTCGCCCGAAAGATGGAGCAGGAAGAAGCTGAACACCGCGACGGTGAACGCGACGCAGATCGCGACGGCAACGCGCCTCAGGGTGAAGTTCAGCATGGCATCCCCTTGAAGACGAAGCTGGAAGCCGCCCCGGATCGCTCCGGGGCGGCGCGGGCTTGGCTTACTTCCACGACGCGGCGTAGAAGCGCGGCAGTTCGTCGGGCTGGGCGGTGAAGCTCAGATCCTTGGTGAAGGCGTAGTTGGCGGAATAGGAGAACAGCGGGAAGACGTAGGCCTTCTCGGAAATCCGCTTGAGCGCCTTGCCGTAGAGCTCTTCGCGCTTGGCTTCGTCGACGGTCGAATCCGCCTCCTTCAGCCAGGCCATCACCTCGGGGTCGCGGGAGCGGTCGTCCGGGCTGCCCTTGAAGTAGTTGCCGGTGAACGCCGACGCGTCGTTGACCGAATACGAGCCCCAAGTGTTCATCGTGATCGGCGCTTTTCCGGCGTGGAGTTCGCCGCGCATCGCCGGATACTTGAGGAAGTTGAGCTTGGCCTTGATCCCCACCGCCTGGAGGTAGCCGATCATCGCCTCGGCGTAGTCGCGCTCGCGGTAGGCGTACATTTCGGTGTCGAAGCCGTTGGGGTATCCGGCTTCCTTCAACAGCGCCTTGGCCTTGGCCGGGTCGTAGGTGTACTTCACCACGGTGTTCTGCACGCACATCGTCTGGTCGATGAAGCAGGCGGCGTTCATCACCCGGCTGCCGCCGCGCACCAGATTGTCGACCATCGCCTGACGGTCGATCGACATCGAGATCGCCTTGCGCACCCGCTCATCCTTGAACGGCTTCATCGCCGGATCGTCGCTCTGCATCTCGAAGATCAGGAAGGCGACGCGCATGGTTTCCGACGACAGCACGGTGATGTCGGGCATCGCTTTGAGGCTTTCGGCCTGGTCGGCGGGAACGCGCCAGATCCAGTCGACGCCGCCGGTCATCAGCTCGGCGACGCGGGATTCGCCATCGGGGATCACCTTGAATTCGAGCTTGCCGATCTTCGGCTGGCCCTTCGGGCTGTCCTTCATGTAATCGGGATTCTTGACCATCTTGACGCCCTGGCCCGAGGTCACCGAGCTGACCTTATAGGGGCCGGTGCCGACCGGGGCCTTGGCGAAGCCCTCGAGGCCGACCTTCTCGAAATACGCTTTCGGATACATCGGCACCGCGGCGGAAAGGTATTCCATCGCCGCCGGGAACGGCTCCTTGAGCTTGATCCGCACGGTGGAGTCGTCGACCTTTTCCGCGCCCGCCATCCAGCCGACGTTCTGCTTGGTCACCACCTTGGCGTCGGCGGAGAGCACGTAGTTGACGGTGAACACCACGTCGTCGGCGGTGAAGGGGTCGCCGTTGTGGAACTTCACGTCCTTGCGCAGGGAGAATTCCAGAGTCGTGGGGTCAACCCATTTCCACGCGGTGGCGAGCAGCGGCACGTACTTGCCGGTCTTGACGTCGCGCAGCACCAGGGTGTCCCACACGTGGTGCAGCAGGATCACGCCTTCGCGCATGTTGTTGTGGTAGGGGCTGACGTTTTCGAGATCGCTGTCGGACACGTAGACCAGGGTGTCGTTGGCCTTATTGGCCAGCGCGACCGGCGAAAACGCCAGAGTCGCGGCGATCGCGGAGCAAGTGAGCGTCGTTTTGAGCATGAAAGCCTGCCTGCGATAAGGGTGTGACGGAGGGCCTTCGGCCCCTCGGAAAGGCGGGATTCCGCCCATGTTTTAGTCAACACACACGCACTGTCTTATTCTTGGGCAAATGGTGTTTGATGCCGACGCTGCGCACAAGCATAATGTTGCGAAGCGATCCTTGCCGTTTCGGCAAACCACAAAAATGGTGAGCTCCCCCCGAATGCAAAGCGCCGCGCTCAAGTATTTCCTCGAGGTCGCCCGCCTCGGCTCGATCGCCGAGGCGTCTCTCCGCCTCAACGTCGCCTCCTCGGCGATCAGCCGCCAGATCGCCAAACTCGAGTCCGAGGTCGGCGTGCCGCTGTTCGAGCGCCGCGCGCGCGGCATGAATCTCTCCGCCGCGGGCGAGCTGCTGGCGG
>LUYR01000388.1 GCA_001603335.1 Rhodospirillales bacterium Alpha_05
CGCGGCTGTCGACCGGGCCGTCGACGGCGACGGGCGCGGCGGGTTCGGGCGCGGCAGCGACCGGCGCGGTCGGAGCCTCGACCCCCTTGCCGAACGGCGGCAACCCGGCGAAATACCATCCGCCCGCAACCAGGATCAGCACCAGCACGGTGCCGAGGATCACCACCCCCGGCGAGGTCCGGCGCGGCCGGTCGACAAGGTCGGTGGGGTCGCCGACGATCGGGGTGAGCGGAATGAACCGCGGCTGCTGGTCGAGAGGTTCGGCGCGCAACGGCTGCATCGGCTCGGGATCGGGCTCGGGGTCCATCACCACCACCGGGTCGGAATCGGGCTGGCGCACCGTGCGCACGCCGGATTCCACCCGCTCCCCGGCAGCCGAGGAGGCGAGCAGGCCGCGCACCGTCACCCGCCCCTGCGCCTTCACCGCACCCGCTTCCACCCCCATCAGCACCAGGCAATTGGGCGGCAGGGTGGCGATCGGGTCGACGATCTCGGGTCCGAGGCGCAGGACCTTCGCACCGCCTTCGTCTTCGGGCGTGCCCATGGAATGGAGCACGGTTTGGGTGGTCCACTGGCCGCCGGTACCGAGGAAGGGCTCCGCCCCCTGGTTGCGCTGCATCCAGATGTCGAGCGCGCCGGTCTCGGGCGGCAGGCCGGTGATCTTCAACAGGCCGTAGCCGGGGCCGCGCGCCGGATCGACGGAAAGATCGATGCGTATCGCCATGGTTCGCTCGCCTTATGCTTCCGCCCCGGCGATCGTCTTGACGATCGCGCCGAGGCGCATGTTCTGTTCCGGGCTGATCTCGCTGCCCGCGGTGTGCCCGGCGTTGCCGATCGCGGTATGGGCGAAGGCGTCGAGCCAGTCGTAGATCTGGTATGCGGTGAAGTTGAGCGGCTCGTCGCCCACCGGCGGCAGGCCCTCGAACTTCGGCGGCGCGGCGAACAACGGGCGTCCATCGACCCAGCGGGACTTCGGCCGCCGCTCCTCGGGCATCTCGCGGTAGCCGAAGGTGTCGACGTATTCGGCGATGGCGGCGCAGGCGACCAGCGCCTGTTGGTCCACCAGCCGCTCGCGCTTGGTTCCGGCACGGTCTTCGGCAACGCGCAGGCGCTCGGCGAGGCGGTTCTCGATCCGCTGGCGGTCCGCGCCAGTGATCACCTCGTCCACCAGGATTTGCAGGATCTCCGCCGAGAGGGCGAAGAATCGGTGCACGTCCTGGCTTTCCGGCAGGCCGCGCAGCTGCTTCTGCCAATCCGAGATCAGCCGCTTGGCGAGGCGCGCCGCTCCGCCGACGGCGGGCTCCACGCCGGTCACCGGCATGCCGAGGTCGAGGGAAATGAACCCGCCGCCGATCAGCATCACGTCGGTGGGGTCGTCCGAGCCTTCCGCCTCCGCCTCGGTTTCGGCGCGGAGGTAAAGGGCGCGCACGTGCTCGGACGACGGCTGCATCAGCGCCACCAGCTCGCCGAGGAGATGCGGGCGCGGCAACAGCGCCTTGATCACCTTGTCCGCCGCCGCCTTCTTGCGCTCGACCTCGTCCGCGCCTTCCGAGCGGTAGTACTTGCCGAACTGCGCCTCGACCAGGTCGTGCGCGAGCGCATCCACCAGTTCGCCGATGCGGTTGAGCTTTTCCGTCCGTTTCGTCACCTGCTCGATGTAGGCGAGGATGCGGCGCATGCCGCCGTCGTCGATTTCGAGCATCGCGTCCCAGGCCGCGCCGGGATCGGCGATGAAGCCCTGCACCAGCGGCTCGGCGATGAAGGTGCGACGCATCAGCGCGAGGCGGTCGACGTGTTGCGGTGCGATGCCGGTTTCGCGGTCGGCGTCGCTGGTGAAGATCCCCTCGCCCATCCCCGGCTTGCGCACCAGGTAGACGTTGGAGAACGGCGTCTTCGGCGTCCAGTTGTGCAGCCAGTCGAAGGACTTGAACTTTTCGAGGATGGTCTGCTTCATCAGTCCCGGCCACGCGGTGCGGATCAGGTCCTCGGTTTCGTCCTTGTCCTTGGTCAGGCGCTGGTCGAACTTGGTGATCGCCCATACCAACCCCGGCTTGCGCTTGGCGCGTTCCTCAGGCGTCGCGCCTTGGGTGGTCTCGATCCACTCGGTGAGCGCCGGGCCCATGTCGCTGGTGTTGGTCTGGTCCTGGCTGCCGGTGCACATCACCAGCACGTTCATGTCGTAGTCTTCGGTGTAGCGCTCGAAGAGGTAGGCGACCTTGCCGCGCAACAGCAGCTCGGCGACCGGGTCGCAGTTTTCGAGCTGCTTGCCGACGTCGCTCAACGCCGCGACCTTGAGCCGCGCGCGGTAGCCGGGGAAGTCGAGGAGGTCGACGCTTTCGAGGAGTTCGGCGCGCGGCGGCTCGGCCAGCGCGAAGCCCATCTCGCGGGAGAGCGCCGCCAGTACCGAGCGCGGCAGGCCGACCGAATTGCGATATTCGCCGCCCTGCGCAGGGACCACGTTGACCTTGTCGGCGGTGTCGCGCCCGAGGCGTTCGAGGATGTCGACGTTCATGATGTTGTCGCGCTGGGTATAGCCGCCCGCGCCGTCGGGCCTCACCAGGGCGGACAACTCGGCGAACACCACCGGCGCGTTGCCGACCAGCGCGAGCGCGTCGCGCAGCCGGAGATACACGTCGGTGAGCTCGGGCACCTGCCCCCACAGCAGCGCGAACAGCTTGGCGCGGTCGGCGGGCGCGAGGAACGGCGCGATCCGCGTCGCGGTGGGCCAGAAGTCGGCCTGGAACACCCCCATGGAACGCGGAAAGCGCTTGACGAAGTAGTCCATCACGTCGACCACGTCGTCGGCGGAAAGGCCGCCGGTTTCCGCCGCCTGGGCCTTGCCGCGCAGGTCGTCGATGGTGGCGCGCAGCACGTCGTGGGTGGCGTGGAAGCTGGTCTTCTCGGAATCGAAGTCCATCAGGTAGGTGTTGCCGAGGATCTTGATCACCTCGGCCTCGGAGAGCAGCATCAGCGCCACCGGGAAGCCCTTCGGCACCGACTTGGGCTGGCGGGTGAAGCGGGTGACGATGCCGGTCGCCTCCTTGCCGCGCCCGGGCGGGTTGATGTGGCTGATGAAGTTCAGTCGCGCGCCGTCCATCTCGGTTTCGAGGGTGCCGTTCGCGCCGCTCGCGAGCGCCGAGATCAGGTGCGACTTGCCCGCCTGCGAAATCCCGAAGAAGCCCACCGTCACCGGGCGCTCCGCCGCC
>LUYR01000389.1 GCA_001603335.1 Rhodospirillales bacterium Alpha_05
GGTCGGTGTTGGGCAGGCAGGCCATCGCGGTGACGCCGCCCGCGACCGCAGCGCGTCCGGCGGAGGCGATGGTTTCCTTGTGCTCGAAGCCCGGCTCGCAGAGCTGCACCCGCATGTCGACGAGGCCGGGGGCGAGGCAGAGGCCGTGGCAATCGATCTTTTCCGCGGTCGGCGGCACCATGCCGGCGGTGACTTCGGGGCCGAATGCGGCGATCACCTCGCCGTCGGTGAGCACGCCGCCGATGGTGTCGAGGCCCGACGCCGGGTCCAAGAGACGGGCGTTGAGGAACGCGGTTTTCCCGATCGTCGGCTTCATTTCGTCTTCTCCCAGGGCTCGCCGCGCTCCTGCGCGAGATTGCGGGTGACGGTCTCGAGAACCGCCATGCGCACCGCGACGCCCATTTCCACCTGTTCGCGGATGACGCTGCGTTCGACGTCGTCGGCGATATCCGAATCGATTTCCACGCCGCGGTTCATCGGACCCGGGTGCATCACCAGGGCGTCCGGCTTGGCGCAGGCCAACTTCTCGCGGTCGAGGCCGAAGAAGCGGAAGTATTCGCGGGTCGAGGGGATGAACCCGCCCGACATCCGCTCGTTCTGGATGCGGAGCATCATCACGATGTCGCAGTCCGCGATCCCCTTCTTGAGATCGTGGAACACCGAAACTCCCATGCTCTCGGCGCCCGAGATGCAGAGCGTGCGCGGCGCAACGAGGCGGACTTCCGCCCCCATGGTGGTGAGCAGGTGGATGTCGGACCGCGCGACGCGGCTGTGCACCACGTCGCCGCAGATCGCGATCTTGAGGCCTTCGAGGCGGCCCTTGCGGCGGCGGATGGTGAGGGCGTCGAGCAGGCCTTGCGTCGGGTGCTCGTGCTTGCCGTCGCCGGCGTTGACCACCGCGCAGTTGACCTTTTGCGAGAGCAGGCTGACCGCGCCGGAGTCGTGATGGCGGACGACGAGGACGTCGGGATGCATCGCGTTCAAGGTCGCGGCGGTGTCGATCAGGGTCTCGCCCTTGGCCACCGAGCTCGCGCCGGTCTGCATGTTGACGACATCCGCGCCGAGGCGCTTGGCGGCGAGCTCGAAGCTGGTGCGGGTGCGGGTGGAGTTTTCGTAGAAGAGGTTGACCACGGTACGCCCGGCGAGGACGTCGAGCTTTTTGTTGGCCGAGCGGTTGACCGCGACGTAGCGGTCGGCCCGATCGAGCAGGTCGGTGATCTCCGGCGCGGTCAGCGACCGCGTGCCAAGGAGGTGACGTTGGGCGAAAACAGGAGTCATTGGCGCGTCCAGGTGAAGCGGAGGACGGGCGCACGAAATCCATCCGGCGATGCGGACGGACACGAGGCGCTCGAAGACAAACGCCCCTTTATGGATCATTCAACGTTGACTGACTACCGCTTTCGTCAGGGATCGGGACGTTCGCAGCAGAGGTCCTCGGGCACCTGCGCGGCGGCCTTGCGCACCAGCTCCGGCGCGGCTGGGCCGTTCCATTCCGGCAGGCGGGCGTCCTCGCCGAGCATCCGCCGCCAGACCTTGGCGCCCGGGCAACCGTGGAACAGCCCGAGGACGTGGCGGGTGAGGCGGGCGAGCGGCATCCCCTCGGCCACCACCTGGGCGGCGAGTTCGGCCAGGCCCTCGACGATCTCGCCGCGGCTCGGGATATTTCCGGCGGCGCCGAACACGCGGGTGTCGGCTCCGGCGAGGATGTAGGGGGTCTCGTAGGCGGCGCGGCCGATCATCGCGCCGTCGAGCGGGCCGATGTGTTCGATCGCATCGTCGAGGGTGAGAAGGCCGCCGTTGATGATGATCTCGAGCTTGGGGAAGTCGGCCTTCAGTCGGTGCACCACGTCGTAGCGCAGCGGCGGCACGGTGCGGTTTTCCTTGGGGGAAAGGCCCGAGAGCCAGGCCTTGCGCGCGTGCACGATGAAGCTTTTGCAACCCGCGTCGGAAACCTTGCCCACGAAGGCGTGGAGGTCGTCGTAGTGGTCGGTGTCGTCGACGCCGATGCGGTGCTTCACCGTCACCGGCAGGTCGGTGGCCTCGGCCATCGCCGCGACGCAGGCCGCGACGGTGTCGGGCTCGGTCATCAGGCACGCGCCGAAGCGCCCCGCCGAGACGCGGTCCGAGGGGCAGCCGACGTTGAGGTTGATCTCGGCGAAGCCGCGCCCGGCGGCGATCTTGGTCGCCTTGGCAAGCAGTTCGGGCTCGCCGCCGCCCAGTTGCAGCGCCAGCGGTTCCTCGATCGGGTCGAAGGCAAGCAGGCTGTCGACGTTGCCGTGGATCAGCGCCTGAGCGGTGACCATCTCGGTGTAGAGCAGGGTGCGCTTGGTGATCAGGCGGAGGAAACGGCGGTCCAGGCTGTCGGTCCAGTCCATCATCGGGGCGACGGACAGACGGCGATCGGGTCGGGTCATAAGCTGCGGTTTCAACTGTTGCTGAGGGGATAAACGGGTCGCTTCGGCGCGATCCCATAGCAGATTGCCCCGCTGATGTAATCATCGCATGAACGGATTTCCACGCTTTGACGCCCAAGTTTCTCGGGAACGAGTCTCCCGACCCGACGTTACCTCCCCACACAGCACAAACCGATCCACGATGCCGCTTCGGACCGAGGCGCAAGTCGTGGGCAACTCAAGGGAAGGAGCGATCCAATGGGACTGTTCTCCAAAGACATCAAGACCATGGACGATCTGTTCGTGCACCAGCTGAAGGACGTGTACTACGCCGAGAAGCGCATCATCGGCGCGCTCGAAGAGATGATCGGCAAGGCGTCTTCGGGCGAGCTCCGTGACGCGTTCGAGCGCCACATGGTGCAGACCCGCAGCCACGTTTCGCGTCTCGAGCAGGTGTTCCAGCAGCACGGGGTCGAGCCGGAAACCACGAAGTGCCCGGCGATCGACGGCATCATCGACGAAGCCGACGACGTCAGCAGCGAGGTCGAGGACAAGCGGGTTCTCGATGCCGCGCTGATCGCGGCGGCGCAGGCGGTCGAACACTACGAGATCGCACGCTACGGCACCCTCGTCGCCTGGGCCAACACCCTCGGCCGCGCCGACTGCGCCAGCATCCTCCAGCAGACGCTGGATGAGGAAAAGGCCACCGACGAGGCGCTGAGCGCGCTTGCCGAACTCCATATCAACGCCACCGCGCGCTGATCCGTCGCCACCGGCCCGCCTGCCCGGCATCGGGGTCGATCCGGCGACGAGGGAAAGCCCCCGCACCCCGCGTGCGCCGGGGCTTTCTTTCTTTTGAGCCTGGAGCACAACGATGATCGGGATTTTCAACGCCGAGGACTACGACAGCATTCTCCGCCTGCTCGCCGCGACCGGCGCGGGGATGTTGATCGGCCTCAACCGCGACCTCAGCGGCAAGCCTACCGGAACCCGTACCCTCGGCCTCGTCGCCCTCGGCGCGGCGCTGGTTTCGGTGGTGACCACCCATGTCGACGGCATGCGGGAGAACCCCGACGCGCTCTCCCGCGTGGTGCAAGGCCTGATCCAGGGAATCCTCACCGGTATCGGCTTCGTCGGCGCGGGCGTGGTGATCCGTGATCGCGCGAACCTCTCGGTCTATGGCCTCACCACCGCGGCGACGGTGTGGGTGACGGCGGCGCTTGGCATCGCCTGCGCCCTCGCGCCGTGGCCATTCGTCGGTGCGGGCATGGCGATCACCCTGGTCCTGCTCCTCCTCGCCAAGCCCCTCGATTCCCTGATCAATCGCAGGCGACACCAGCATCGTGGCTACGGCCACGGCAGCGGTGGCGGCGAGACCGAGGTTTCCTTGCCGCCCGACGGGCCGCAATAACGGAACCCGCGGCGCGCTCCGCCCGTTGACTCAGGCGAACCCGACGGCGCGTGTCAATCGGACGCGACGGCACGGGGAACAGGGCGATTTTTCCGATTTCTCGCCTTGACCAACGAAACGGTAGACGAGCCTCTATCCCGTCCGCGCCGTCCGGGTTCGCTTCCAACCCATTCCGTTCATCAGCACGAAGGAGATGCCGCCATGGCCAGCACCATGCCGGGGCAGACCCAGGATCGTCAGCCCGGAATCGAGGCGGAAATGTACCCCGCACCCGACTATGCGCCGCGCTTCAAGGGCAGCGGCAGGCTCGCGGGCAAGGTTGCCCTGGTTTCGGGAGGCGACAGCGGCATCGGCCGCGCGGTCGCCGTGGGCATGGCGCGCGAGGGCGCGGACGTCGCGATCATCTACCTCAACGAACACGAGGACGCGAACAAGACCCGCGATCTGATCGAGGCCGAGGGGCGCAGGGCGCTCACCATCGACGGCGACGTCGGGTCGAAGAGCTTTTGCGAAGCCGCCGTCGACGAAGTGATCGGCGCGTTCGGTCACCTCGACGTTCTCGTCAACAACGCCGCCGAGCAGCACCAGCGCGAGCATCTCGACGAAATCTCCGAGGCGCAGTTGGAGCGCACCTTTCGCACCAACGTCTTCGGCGTGTTCTTCCTCACCCAGGCGGCGTTGAAGCACCTCGGCAACGGCGCGGCGATCGTCAACACCACGTCGGTGACCGCCTACAAGGGGAGTCCTGCGCTGATCGACTACTCCGCGACCCGTGGCGCGATCGTCGCCTTCACCCGTTCGTTGTCGGAGCAACTCGTGAAAAAAGGCATCCGCGTCAACGCGGTCGCGCCGGGGCCGATCTGGACGCCGCTGATCCCGGCGTCGTTCGACGCGGAACGGGTGGCGGCGCACGGATCGTCGGCGCCGATGGGGCGACCGGGGCAACCCAACGAGGTCGCCGCCTGCCATGTCTTCCTCGCGAGCGAGGAGGCCTCCTACATGAGTGGGCAGGTGCTCCACCCCAACGGCGGCACGGTGGTCAACTCGTGAGCCTCAGACCGCGTCGACGCGGCACTTTAGCCCAAGCTCGCCTGCGGTGTTGGCGACGGTGTTGAGGCAGGAGTCGGCACAGTCGGCGGGAATGTGGGCGGCGATCCGCACGGCGTAGGATGCGCCCGCGCCGCTGCCGCTGCGGGTGCTGTTGAGGCGCACGATGTTCGCGCCGTATTGCTCGAAGACCTCGGCGAGGCGCGCCACCAGCCCAGGGCGGTCGCCGCCGCCGACTTCGATGCGGTGGGTGATCGCGCCGCTGTCGCCCTTTTCCTGGTCGTAGGCGAAGGCGCGCACGGTGATTTCGCCGTTGCCGGTTTCCTCCAGGCTCTTGAGCGCGTCCTCGATTTCCGCGGTGGTGACGCCTTCGGGGACGTCGCAGACCGCGGTGAACTCCGCGCCCTTGCCGAGCACCGCGAAGGCGGTGTCGCCAAGATTGGCGCCGAGGTCGAAAAGACGCTCGGCGACGGCGGCGATCAGGCCCGCGCGGTCGGGGCACACCACGGAAACCAGGAAGAGTTGGGTCATCGGCGAAACTCCTTGAATACCGGGCTCAAGGGTGGCGCGTCGGGCCGCAAAAATCAACCGTCTCAGAGGCTTTCATGGCCGAGATGGGGGCAGGTCCGAATCCAGCGGACGATGTCTCCGAGCGGCGCGAGGCTCTCCAGCCGCGCGAGGTCGCCGTCGGTCTCCGCGAGGTCGTCGGCGGCGTCGCGCTCCAGCGCCATCGCCACACGGGCGACGTGGACGAAGTCCGCCGTGGTCGGCAGGTTGGGCAACGCGCCGAGCTTGGACGGGAACGGCCAGCCGATCACCCCCTCGACCACCGCGTCGGGGAAACCCCAAAGATGCAAGAGATATCCGCCCGCCAGCGCGTGGTTGAAGCCGAACAGCTTCTCCTCGGCGTCGGTGAGGCTCATCTTGCCGGCGGCGGCGGCGGCGCGCGCGGCATGGTGGCGGCGCGGGTCGTTCATCGCCATCAGCAACTGGCCGATGCCGTGGAGCATCCCCGCGAGCGTCGCTTCGTTGGCGAGTTCGGTGGGGGCGCGCATCGCGAGCGCCATGTGGCGGGTGACGGTGCCGCACTGGATTCCTTCGCGCCACAGCGCCTCGATCGGCAGGCCGCCGAGTTCGACTCCCTGGAGCGAGGCGACCATGCCGTGGGTGAGGGCGAGGGCGCGCACGGTGTCGAGGCCGAGCAGCCGGGTGGCGTGGCCGACATCGGCAATGGTCATCGGCAGGGCGAAGATCGGCGAGTTGGCGATCTGCAGCAGGCGCGCGGAAAATCCCACGTCCTTGACCACGATCCGGCCGACCGCGTCGAGCGGCGCGGCGTCGTTGCGAATCGCCTCCATCAGGCGGATGTAGATGCCGGGCGGGCTCGGGATCGCGCGCATCTTGCCGATGCGGTCGAGAAAATCGCCGTCGCCGAGCAGTCGCCGCAGCCTGAGCGCGCGCGAAATCACCATGTCGAGGCGTTCGGCGCTGCACGGCTTGCTGAGGAACTGCGGTGCCGGGCCGATGGCTTTCAGCAGGGTTTCGCGCTCGGTCTGCCCGGAAAGGATGATCCGCACCGTGCCGGGCCAGAGCGTCGCGATCCGGTCGAGAAACTGCACCCCGTCCATTCCCGGCATCCGCAAGTCGCTCACCACCACCTCGGCGGGCTCGCGCTGCATCTCGGCGAACGCCGCGTCGGGCGTGCCGACGAAGCGCATCTGCCAGACGTCGCTGCGGCGATGCAGGGCGCGCTTCAGTCCCTGCAGCACCATCGGATCGTCGTCGAGGAAGAGGATACGGGTCTGGATCGTCATCGGCTCGGCATCCCAGCGTCGGGTTTTTCGTAGGGAAGGATTAGCGTGAACCGGGTCGGTTGTCCCGGCTGACTTTCGCAGTGGATTTCGCCGCCGTGGATGCGGGTGACGATGCTGTGGGCGATGCTGAGGCCCTGGCCGCTGCCGCGACCCGGCGCGCGGGTGGTGAAGAACGGCTCGAATACCCGGCCCAGATGGTGCTGCGGAATGCCGACGCCGGTGTCGGCGATGGCGATCTCGACATGGTTGCCGCGGTCGCGGGTACGCACCGTGATCTTGCCGCGCTCGGCGCGTCCGGTCTCGTCGATCGCCTGGGCGGCGTTGACGACGATGTTGAGGATCGCCTGGCCGAGCTGGTCGGCGTGGGCGAGGACGAGAGGCAGGGTGTCGTCGAGGTCGAGCTCGGTATCCGCCACCGGCTGCCAGCGGTTGCGGCTGAGTAGCAGGGTATCGCGCACGAGGGCGTTGATGTCGGCGGGGGCGGCTTCGGCTTCCGCCGGATTGGCGAAGGTTTTGACCGCGCCGATGATCTTGCCGATGGTTTCGATGCCGCCCCGCGCCTGACTCGCGGCGGCGGCGCACTCCTTGCGCAGGAACGCGAGGTCGACCCCCGCCTCGGCGG
>LUYR01000390.1 GCA_001603335.1 Rhodospirillales bacterium Alpha_05
GAATCTTCATCGTGCCTCACAAAGTCGCTCGGGGCGACCGACGCGTCGGCCGCCCCGCCCGCCGAACTCAGCCTTGCGCGAGTTCGAGCGCGATATAATAGGTCGTGCCGTTGCGCGAGACCAGCAGGGGGATCGCCTCCTTCTTCGCGTGTTCGGCGTCGTGGATGCGGTTGGCCACCGCCTTCGGCGTCGAGACCGCCGCGCCGCTCACCCGCACGATCACGTCGCCGGCGCGGATGCCGCTCTCCGCCGCGCGGCTGCCCGGCGAAACCTCGGCGACCACCACGCCCTTGACCGAATCGTCGATGCCGAGGGCGGAGCGTCCCTCGGCGTCGAGGGCGGTCAGCGCCATGCCGACCGAGCCGTCCTCGGCGTCCTTGGCGTCCTTGGCGTCGGCGGTCTTGTCCTGCTTGGCGATCCGCACCGACACGGTGCGGTCATGACCGTCGCGCCAGATCGTCAGCTTGGCGGTGTCGTCGGCCTTGGTGTTGGCCACCGCGACGGCGAGGTCGCGCGGCGTCTTGATCGCGGTGTCGCCGTATTGGGTGATCACGTCACCCTGCTGCAGTTCGGCCTTGGCGGCGGGGGAATCCGGCAGCACGTCGTCGATCAGCACGCCTTCGGTCTTCGGCAGGCCGACCGCCTTGGCGAGCGCCTCGGTCATCGGTTGCATCTGCACGCCGAGCCAGCCGCGCTCGACCGAGCCATGCTCGCGCAACTGCGCCACAACCTGCGCCGCGAGGTTGGAGGGGATGGCGAAGCCAATGCCGACGCTGCCGCCGTTGGGCGAATAGATCGCGGAATCGATGCCGACCACCTGGCCCGACTGGTTGAACAGCGGCCCGCCCGAGTTGCCGGGATTGATCGGCGCGTCGATCTGGAGGAAGTCGTCGTAGGGTCCGGCGTTGATGTTGCGGCCGTGCGCCGAGACGATCCCGGCGGTGACGGTGCCGCCCAGGCCGAACGGGTTGCCCACCGCGATCACCCAGTCGCCGACGTTCTCCTTCGCCGAGTTGCCGAAGGCGACGTAGGGCAGGGGCTTGTCGGCGTCGATCTTGAGCAGCGCGAGGTCGGTCTTGGCGTCGCGGCCGATCAGCTTGGCCGGGTGGCTGGTGCCGTCGTCGAGGGTGATGGTGATCTTGTGCGCGCCGTCGACGACGTGGTTGTTGGTGACGATGTAGCCCTCCGGATCGACGATGAAGCCCGAGCCGAGGGCGTGCACCGGCGCGGAATTCCGCTGCTGCTGCTCCTCGAAGAAGTGCCGGAACATCGGGAAGGGGAAGTCGGGCGGCAGTTGCGGCATCTGCTGCGCGTCGGCCTGCTTCGGGATCTCCTCGGTGGCGATGTTGACCACCGCGGGCTTGACCTTGGTGACGAGCTCGGAGAACCCCGCCGGATTGGCGACCGGGGCGAGCTGCAACGGGCCGGAGGCGGTGTCGGCAAAGGCGACGCCGCCGCTCAACAGGCTGCCCGCCATCAGCGCTGCGGCGAGGGCGGAAATCCGGCGGCGGGAGGACGCATCATGCGGTCGTGCCATGGTTCTGATCCTTTCTGTAACGCGAACTCATGGCGAAGAGATAGGCTCCTGTTGCTCTTCCCAGGCTGAACGGAAGATGAATTAAAATTAATGGAAAGGCCGCGCTGTATCGCAAGGCCGCAGCGGCAAAGGAGTCTCGCGGGTTTTCGTGAAACGACTAGGGGATTCGGCGATTTGCGCCCATGAAACCCGAAATTATGTCTTCGGCGTATTGGGAGAGTACTGGTCTCGAGCGCGGCCCGGGTGGACTTGCGCAGACCCTCTCCCGTCCGGCGGGGACCCCGCCGGAAAGGAGGTAGGAATGAAACGCACGATCCTGAACGCCGTCGCGATCGTCGGCATCCTCGCCGGGACTCCCGCCTTTGCCGCGACCGCCGCCAAGCCCGCCGCCCAGCCGCACGTCGCGGCGGCAAGTTGCAGCCAGGCGCTCGCCAAGAGCCACACCGCCCTCGCCAAGTCGAAGGCGTCTTCCGAAGACATCGCGATGGCGTGGAAGCACATCGACGCCGCCCGCCAAGCGCGCAAGGCGCACCAAGTCTCCGCCTGCGTCGACGAAAGCCACGCGGCGCTGAAGCTGCTCGACACCGCGATGTGACCCGCAAGCCGTCGGCGGCGCTCGCCGCCGACGGCTTGGTAAATTAGAGTCATTCGATGTAAACTGGCGCGGTCCTTTAGGCCCTTGCGACGGACCCGCGCCATGCCGCTCGATTTCGCCATTCGCCCGAACCGGATTCCCTGGCCGCCCTTGATCTACGCGGGGGCGATCGGGCTCGCGCTCGTCCTCGACGACCTCTGGCCGGAGGCTTCGGGCTTTCTCGGCGACAGCGAGCCGGTGCACCTCTTCGGCGTCGCGATGATGCTGGTGGGGGCGGCGTTCGACATCGCCGCGATGCTGACGATGTCGCGCCACCGCGCCAACGTCCTGCCGCACCGCGCCGCCACGGTGCTCCTCACCTCGGGGCCGTTCGGCCTCACGCGCAATCCGATCTACCTCGGCAACGCGATCATGCTCGCCGGAGCCGCTCCGACCTTCGCCAATATCTGGTTCCTCGCCCTGGTGCCGCTGACGGTGGCGCTGGTGACGGTTCTCGCGATCCGCCGCGAGGAACGCCACCTCGCCACCCTGTTCGGCGGCGCGTGGACCGCCTACGCGGCAAGCACGCCGCGCTGGCTCGGAAGATCATTTGAGTCCTAAGCGCGCCCTGTCGACGGGGTGCGAGTTCTGCGGGCAAAAGTTCTTTGCAGGGCAACCGTTATTTGGCATTATTAATATAATGAAAGCGTCATATTAACCCCATTCGCGCGGGGCGGGGGCGGATTCATGACGGACGCCGCGGGCAAGCGATCGAAGGCGTATTCGGGGCATCGCTTCCTCGCCCTGATTGCGATTCCCACCATGATCGCGGCGACGGTCCTATGCCTCACCGCGTTTGCCGCGTTGCATTGGGCCGCGACGACGGTGGATCGTGCTGCGGCCGGGCGACAGAAGGCGCTGATGTCCGTCGTCGTCGACAATCTGCGGTCGAGCATCGCGCACGATCAGGAATCGGTTACGGTATGGGACGACGCGGTGCTCGCGACCAGGAACCCGCCCTATCCCACGTGGATCGACGCCAATCTCGGCACGTGGATGCATACCTATTTCGGCCACGACGGCGCCTATGTCTTGGATTCCACCGACGTTCCGGTGTTTGCCTACGAGCACGGCTCCCTAGCCCCGCTGCAAACCTACGCGCACATCCGGTCCTCGACGTCGCGGTTGGCGGCCAAGCTGCGCGCGCGTTTGGCCGCGGGTGACACGGAAGGGATCTCGGACACCAACCTGAGCCTGGGCGAATCCGATTTCGCTTTCGATGAAGGTCGTCCCGCGATCATCAGTGTGAAGCCGATCATCTCCGACACCGGTACGATCCCGCAAACCCCCGGAACCGAATACCTCCATGTCGCCGTGAGATTCCTCGACGGTAGCTTCCTCAGCGAGCTGTCCGGCAAGTATCTGTTCGAGGAGCTTGCGTTTTCCCCCGTCGTGATGGCGAAACCGGGGTGGGAATCCTATCCGATCCACAATGCCGAGGGACGTCCGATCGGAAACTTCGTCTGGCGTCCGGACAGTCCCGGCACCGAGTTGCTCGACCGCATCCTTCTGCCGACTGCGGCGGGAATTCTCGCGCTTCTCGCGGCGCTGATCGTGGCGCTGTCGTCGATGCATCGGCGCGCGGTTTTCGAGCGGCAGGCGGCGGATCGGATCCGATATCTCGCCTTTCACGATGCGCTGACCGAACTCCCCAATCGCCACGCCTTCGAGCGACGCATCCAGGAGGTGCTTGCGGCCCAGCCCAAGCATGGCGCGGTGCTCTACATCGACCTCGATCACTTCAACGTCATCAACGACTCCCTCGGCCACGCGATGGGCGACATCGTCGTCCATGCCGTATCCGAGCGGATTGCGGCGGTCTGCGGCGACGACGTCTATCGGACCGGCGGCGACGAGTTCATGGTCATCGTGCCGGGGCGAACGACCCAGGCTGCCGTCGAGACGGCGCGAGCGATCATCGCGGCGCTGGTGCCGCCGGTGATCATCGGTGACGTTCACGCGTTCGTCGGTGCGTCGATCGGTATCGCGTCGTTCGCCGAGGCTCCCGCGAACGGTTTCGAGCTTTTCCGCAAGGCCGACGTCGCTTTGTACCAGGCCAAAACCATGGGGCGCGGCGGGGTTGCCGTGTATGACCAGACCCTCGACGCGGAAATTCGTGGGACCGCTGCAATCGAGCGCGATCTGAGGAGCGCGCTCGCCCGTCCGGGTGAGATCGAAGTCCATTATCAGCCGGTGTACGACGCAAAAACCCGCAAGGCAGTCGCGGTCGAGGCGTTGGCGCGGTGGCGGCACCCCAGGCATGGTCTGATCCCGCCTTCGGAGTTCATCCCGATTGCGGAGAGCACCGGATTGATCCGCGACATCGGATTGGTGGTGCTGGAGGCGGCATGCTCCGCGGCGGTGCGCTGGGATATCTCCCTGCTTGCGGTCAACGTCTCCGCGGTGCAGTTGCGCGACCCCGGGTTTGCGGCGCAAGTGGCTGACGTTCTGCAATGCGTGGGGTTGCCGCCGGAGAAGCTCGAAATCGAGATCACCGAGACCGCCTGGCTCTCTCCCGGCGGATTCGGCGAGGCGTCGCTCGCGGCTTTGCGGGCGACGGGCGTGGCGATCGCGCTCGACGATTTCGGGACCGGGTTCTCGTCGCTCGGACGCTTGAGCGAGACCGCGTTCGACCGGATCGAGATCGACCAACACTTCGTCAAAAAGGCCCTGCAGTCTCCCCGTGACGCGGCGGTGGTGCGGACGATCATCGATCTCGCGCGGGCGCACGGCAGCAAAACCACGGCCGAGGGCGTCGAGACCGCCGAAGCGGCGGATTTCCTCACGCGGATCGGGTGCGACGACCTTCAGGGGTACTGGTTCAGCAAGCCGCTCCCGTTCGCCGAGATCGACGCCATGCTGCGGCCCCAGACGGTGGACGCCGGGTAGATCGCGCGGGGCGGGGAGCGAGGTCTCAGAGCAGTCCGGTCATTTCCGAGCGGATGCGCTGGCGCAAGAGGTCGATGGGGATCCATTCGCCCTTGCGCTTGAAGTGCCAGAAAGTCCAGCCGTTGCACGACGGCAGGCCTTGCACCGCCGCGCCGACCTGGTGGATCGAGCCCTTGACGTCGGCGGCGACGAGGGTGCCGTCGGCGCGCACCTTGGCGGCGTAACGCTGGCGGGAGTCGGCGAGGAGGTCGCCGGGGAGGATCAGGCCACGCTCGAGCACCGCGCCGAAGGGCACGCGCGGCTCGGTCTTCTTGTTGAACAGCTTGATCGCTTCGGGATCGGCGGGTTCGATCGCGGCAATGCGCGCGGTCGCGCCCGCGATGTAGGTGTCGTCC
>LUYR01000391.1 GCA_001603335.1 Rhodospirillales bacterium Alpha_05
CCTTCCGCCATGCCGGATTCGATCAGCCCCGCCGCGATCATCTGCTTGACCGCGCGGGTCGCGCCGGGCTGGGCGACGCCCACCGCGTCGGCGAGTTCTCCGACGGTGAGCGGGCCGAGGCGGTCGAGGGCGGCGAGGAAGGGGCAATGCCCGGAAACGAGGTCGCCGCCGAACGCGTCGAGGATCGCCTGGGTGTCGGACTGGAGGCGCTCGCCGATGCGCTTCATCCGCGTGCCGAGGCAGAGCAGGCCCAGTTCGCGTACAATGTCTCGGGTCATAAGGTGGCGCTCCGGCAGTATTTGTTATCGCGATATATATCGCGATATGTTTATTCCGTCAACGCCACCGATGCGCCGTGCCGCGCTACATCTCTTCCTTCACGCCGATGCGGATCAGCCACCAGTTGACCGGGTAGCTGGTGAGGAAGCCGCCCAGCATCGCCAGCTGCATCGCGAACCAGAACTCCGGGCTCGTGACCGGCGCCATGCCGCCGAACGCGGACTGGAACCAGCCGAACTGGATGATCGCCATCAAGCCGTACATCCCCACCTGCCAGGCGGTGATCGAGGCGATGTCGGCCTTGAGTGCGGCGGCGATGCCTTCGGCGGGGGAGAGGTTGCGCATCGGCGTGATGGTGAAGTACTGGAACGCGACGCCGAGGCCGAAGGCGAGGACGAAGTCGAGTACCCAGACCGCGAACACCTTTTCGGAAAACAGCGTACCCCAGCCGAACCACACCGCGACGGCGGGGAAGGCGAATGCCGCCCACTCGGCGACGATGTCGCCCAAAGTGCAGCCCGCGCCGCAATGGCTCGCGCCCTTCAGCACCATCGCCGGAAATGGTGGCTTCTGTCCCATGCCGTGGTGGTCGTGGCGGTTGTGGGCGTCTTCCGGCTTCGGGCCGCGGCCCCAGGCGAAATAGGCGGCGAGCCAGAGGACGCTGCCGAACAGCGCGGTGAGCGGCCAGACCAGCGCCATGATCCACATTTTCGGCGGGCGGCGCACCTCGTCGAAGACGATCACCAGGGCGCAGGCGAAGCCGAGCACGAGCGAGGCGATCGCGAGGCCATGCAGCCACGCGGGGAATGTCGGGGTGTGCATCGCTGCCTCCTTTCGGGACTAAGGCCAGAGGCCGGGAATATGTTCCGGACGGAGGCGCGGGGTGTGTCCTTACCTGCGTGGCGTCACCGGCCAGCCGGTGAGCGGCTTGACCTCCTTCAGCACGATCGCGGTTTCCATTTCCTTGATCCGGGGCAGGCGGCGGATCACGTTCATCGCGAAGTCGGCGTAGGCGTCGAGGTCGGCGGCGACCACCTGGAGCATGAAGTCGGCGCTGCCCGCGATGCTGTAGCAGGCGACGACGTCGTCGAGGCGCTGCACGTCGTTCTCGAATGCCTTGGCTTCCGCCTCCGAATGGCTGTCGATCTTCACCCGCACGAACGCCATCACCCCGAGGCCGACCTTGCGCCGGTCGACCACGGCGCGATAGCCCGCGATTACGCCGGTCTCTTCCATCTGCCGCACCCGCCGCCAGCACGGCGAGGCGGAGAGGCCGACGCGGGCGGCGAGATCTTGGTTGGTGAGGCGGCCGTCGTCCTGGAGCTCGGCAAGGATCGCGGCGTCGGCGGGCTCGATCGGCATGAGTTTTCCTTAAGGCGGTTTTTTCGGAAAGGATTTCCCGGATTTTAGCGATCCGGCGGCATCTGCGGCAACTCTTTCCCGCGCCGCAGCGCTAGGCTCGTGACGAAACTCACCCCTTGCCGCGAGGTCCCGATGTCCGAACCGATTCGTGTTGCCGTGATCGTCAACCCCGAGCTGCCGTCCGGCCTGCTCGCCAATACCGTTGCCGCCGTTTCCATCGGCCTCGGCGCGCGGATTCCCGGTCTCGCGGGCGCGCGGCTCGCCGATGCCAAGGGGCGCGAGATCGACATCTCCTCCAACCGACCGGTGCCGATCCTCGCCGCCGACGACGCCACCCTCCGCGCCCTCACCCTGAAGGCGGTGGCGCACGAGAGCACCCTCGCGGTAGTGCCGTTCCCCGCGTTCGCGCGGGCGCTGCACGAATACGCGGACTATGAGCGCGCCTTCCCCGACCGCGACCTTGCGGGCGAGGCGATCGACGGTCTCGCCCTCGCCGGACCGGAGAAGGCGATCCGCTCGCTCACCGGATCGCTACGTCTGTTGCGCTGAGGGGGTGTCCCAATACCGTGGATCGCCGAAGCTAGGGCGAGCCGATGCCGACCTCGACCAGCGCGCCAGTGATCCGGACATTGGCTGGTCGAGGAAAACCCGGAGGCGACGGTCGCCGCGATCCGCGCTTTCCTCGACGCGAAATGAAGGCCTAGGGCAGCGTCACCGCCGCCGCGCTGAGGCCGGTGGAGCCGGGCAGGACGATCTCGCCATGGTCGTCGCCCGCTTCGTCGCCGTCCCAGTAGCGGATGTCGGTGGCCCTGACCCGGATCAGCACCAGGCCGGGGGTGTCGACGTCCTCGGCGAACCAGCGGGTGAGGTCCTCGGACCAGTGCGCGAGGAAGGCCTCGCGGTCGCGGATCAGTTCCGCCTCGCCCTGCACCGTCATCATGAACGGGCGCTGGCCGACGATGCCGCCGCGCCCCTGGAGCGAAAGCCCCACCTTGGGATTGGCCGCGATCTCGTCGACGAGGTGGGCGTCCTCGACGGCAAAGTAGTGGGAGACGCCGTCGTAGGCGCTTTTCGCCGCGGTGCTCATCGGTCGGGTGGAAATCCCGCCGTCGGCGGCGTGGGTGGAGAGCATCACGATGTCGATGTCGTGGAGCTTCTCCGTCAGATCGGAGAGGGTAAGCTTGGTCATGGTTGAACTCCTCCTTCGTGGGGTAACGGGGCAGCCGGGGCGTGGGTTGCATCTGCAACCGCGTACAAGACACGCGGCGGTCGCCGCGCCGAACATGGCGCTTCCGCAAACCGCCGAGGAAATCCGCCCGTGTTCGAGACCAAGATCGCCATCGTCGTCCGCGAGGACCTCCAGGTCTGGCAGAAGCTCAACGTCACCGCGTTCCTGATGAGCGGCATCGTCGGCGGCGCGCCCGAGATCGTCGGCGAACCCTATGTGGACGCCGCCGCCAACACCTACGCCAGCCTGACGATCCAACCGGTGATCGTGCTCGCCGCCGACGCCGCGACGCTGGCGAAAATCCACGCCCGCGCCCTCGATCGCGGCGTCCGCGCCGCGCTCTACATCGAGGAAATGTTCGCCACCGGCCACGACGCCGCCAACCGCGCGGTGTTCGCCGGCTACGGCCCGGACACCGCCAAGGTCGTCGGCATCGCGCTCCGGGAGGAGAAGAAGCTCGTCGACAAGATCACCAAGGGCGCGCGGATGCACCCGTGAGGCCGGTTGCGGGCGCGCGGAAACCGCTTATCTCGAAGCGGTGATGACCGGATGTTGCCGATGACCCGCCCCGCCCTGAGCGCCGAAACCGCGCTGTGGTACGCCGACGACCTCGGCGCCGAGTTCCTGCGCGGCCGCTTCGGCGACTACGCCTACGACCTCCACACCCACGACACCGCCTGCTTCGCCCTGATCACCGAGGGCGCGATCGACATCCGCATGCGCGACGGGCGGCGGGTGGTACGCGCGGGCGAGCTCTACGCCATCGACGCCGACGAACCTCATGCCGGGGTGCCGGTGGACGGCGCGGGCTGGTCGCAGCGAACCATCTACGTCGACATCGGCGGCCTGCGCGCGCGCCTCGCCGACGGCTGCGACGGCGCACTCAAGATCGCCGGTCCGGTGATCCGCGATCCGGCGTTGAACGCGCTGTTCGTCGCCGCGCACCGGCTTTCGGAAGGCGGCTCGGCGCTGGCGCGGGACGAGCGGTACTGCGACTTCGCGGCAAGGCTGTTCGCCCGGCACGTCCGCCAGCCTGCCGCGCTGGCTCCG
>LUYR01000392.1 GCA_001603335.1 Rhodospirillales bacterium Alpha_05
CCGACGGCCTCACCGCCGCGCAGGGCATCGCCGCCAGCACCGCCGCCGGGGTCCAGGTGTTCCTCGAGGAAGGCGCATGGACCAAGCGTTTCCACCCCGGCTGGGCGGCGGTGGCGGGGATCACCGCGGCGCGCCTCGCCGAAAACGAATTCAAGGGCCCGCTCCGCCCCTACGAAGGCAAGTTCGGCCTGCTCGAAACCCATCTCCAGGTGGCGGCACAGGACGCCGACGTCGACGCCCTCACCCGCGACCTCGGCAGGCGGTGGGAGGTCGTCGACACCGCGATCAAGCCGTACCCGGTCTGCCACTTCATCCACGGCTGCGCCGATGCGGCGGTCGCGCTCCACGACGAAATCGCGGGCGAGGAGATCGTCGCGGTCGAGGCCTTCCTGCCCGAGCCGACGCTGCACATCGTCGCCGAACCGGCGGCGGCAAAGGAGAACGCCGCCACCGACTACGAGGCGAAGTTCAGCGCCCAATTCGTCGTCGCCACCTGCTTGTTGAAGGGCCACTTCGGCCTGCCCGAGCTCTCCGACGCCGCGATCGCCGACGCAGCGGTGCAGGCGCTGGCGAAGCGGGTGCGCTGCGCCGCCGATCCGGAGAGCGCCTTCCCCGAGTGCTTCTCCGGCGGCGTGCGGGTGCAGCTCGCGGGTGGTCGCACCCTCTGGCGGCACGTGCGGGTGAACTCGGGCGCGCCGCCCAACCCGCTCGGGCGCGACGCGGTGAGCGCCAAGTTCCTCGCCTCGGCGACGATGACCCTGCCCGAATCCCAGGCGCTGCGCCTGCAGGACTGCGTCTTCGACCTCGAAAACCGGCCGATCCGCGAACTCGCGGCGATGCTGCGCAAGCTCGCCTGAAACCCACACGGAGACCGTCATGGACCAGACCTCGAAAGCCATCGACTCCCTCGCCGCCCGCCGCGTCCGCTTCAAGCAGGCGGTGCAGGAGCGGCGCGGCTTGCTGCTTCCCGGCGTCGCCAATGCGCTCGGCGCGCGGATCGTCGAGGACCTCGGCTTCGAGGCGGTCTACCTCACCGGCGCGGGCCTCGCGAACACCGAGTTCGGCGTACCCGACCTCGGCCTCGTCACGATGAGCGAATTCGCCGAGGCGACGCTCCGGATCAGCGACGCCTGCACCCTGCCGCTCGTCGTCGACATCGACACCGGCTTCGGCAACGCCCTCAACGTCACCCGCACGATCCGCGCGATCGAGCGCGCCGGCGCGGCGGCGGTGCAGATCGAGGATCAGGTCTTCCCGAAGAAGTGCGGCCACTTCGCCGGCAAGGGGGTGATTCCGGTGGCCGAGATGGTGTCGAAGATCAAGGCGGCGGTAGACGCCCGCACCGACGCAAACCTCCTGATCATCGCCCGCACCGATGCCCGCGCGGTGGAAGGCCTCGACGCCGCCCTCGACCGCGCCCACGCGATGCTGGAGGCCGGAGCCGACATCCTGTTCGTCGAGGCCCCCACCGACCGCTCCGAGATCGAGGCGATCGCCCGCCTGCCCGCGCCGCTGCTCGCCAACATCGTATTCGGCGGCAAAACGCCGATGCTCAGCCGCGAGGAGTTGGCGGGGCTCGGCTATTCCCTGGTGCTCTACGCCAACGCCGCGCTACAGGCGACGATCCGCGCGGTGAGCTCGGTGCTCGGCCACCTCCGCGACCACGGCGACCTCGCCGCGATCGAAGACCAGTTGGCGGGCTTCGACGAACGCCAGCGCATCGTCGACAAGGCGCACTGGGACGAGATCGAGCGCCGCTACGCGGTCAAATAAGCGCGACCCGCAGGATCGACTTGCCGATCGACCGCCGCTCCTCGAGCGCGGCGTGCGCCTTGGCGACGGTGTCGAGGGTGTATTCGCGCTCGATGCCGACACGCAGGCTCCCCTCCCGCAATCCCGCGAACAGGTCCGCCGCGCGCGCCCGCGTCGCCGCCGCATCGGCGACGTAGTGCGCCAAGCGCGGCCGGGTGAAATAGAGTGAGCCCGCATCGGCAAGCTGCATCGGCCGGATCGCGGGCGCGGGGCCGGAGTTGGAGCCGTAAAGCACCAGCAGGCCGAAGCGCCGCAGTGCCGCGATGCTGCCGTCGAGGGTCGCCGGACCGACCGCGTCGAACACCACGTCCACACCCTGGCCGCCGCCGAGGCGCTGCGCCGCACCGACGAACTCAGCGGTATGGTAACCGCAGGTGGCGTCCGCCCCGGCGCGGCGCGCGGCGGCGGCCTTGGCGTCGCTGCTGACGGTGGCGAGCACCTTCGCGCCGCGCTGCTTGAGGAACTGGATCAGCAACTGCCCGATGCCGCCCGCGCCCGCGTGCACGAGGCAGGTGGTGCCGTGCCCTATCCGAGCGACGTCGTGGGCGAGGTAGTGGGCGGTGAGCCCCTGGAACAGCGCCGCCGCCGCGAGATCGAAGGAAATCGCCGCAGGCAGCGGCACCGCGCGCCACGCCGGAACCACCGCATACTCGGCGTAGCTACCGCGCGCGACGCACCACGCCACCCGATCGCCGATTGCCCAGCCCTCCACCTCCGGCCCGAGCGCGTCGACCACCCCCGCGCCCTCGATGCCGAGGGTGAGCGGCGGGCAGGTGGTATAATTGGCGGAGTCGGCGTATTTGCCCTCGCGGGTGTGGACGTCCATGAAGTTGATGCCGGAGGTCGCTACCCGCACCCGGATCTCGCCCGGCCCCGGCACCGGCAACGGCATGTCGCGCCAGCGCAGAACCTCGGGGCCGCCATAGGCATCGATCTGCACCGCGCGCATCCGCGCCTCCTTCGTCACACCAGGTTGAGAACCCCAGCCAGCGCGGCGATACCGAGGAGCACCAGCGGGTTGAGGCGCGTCCACAGCACGCCCGCGGCAGTGAGCGCGGTGACGGCATAGCCGCCCCAGCGCGGCCCCGCCGCCGCGATGCCGAGCAGGCACGCGCTCGCGACGATCAAGCCCAAGGTGACCGGCAGCAGGCCGCGCTCGAACACCTTGTACCAGGGCAGGTGATTCCACCGCGTCGTGAGGCGCGAGGCGACGTAGACGATGACGAACGCCGGGATGCAGATCGCCCCCGCCGCCACCAGCGCGCCCGAGATCCCCGCCACCTGCCAGCCGAGCAGGGCGACGACGATGAGGTTAGGCCCCGGCGCGGCCTGGGCGAGGGCGAAGAGGTTGGCGAAGGTCTCGCTCGACATCCAGCCGTAGACGTCAACGACGACGCGGTGCATCTCGGGCAGCGCGGAGAAGCCACCGCCGATGGTCATCAGCGAAATCAGCCCGAAGTTCCAGGCGAGGGTCCAGAGAATCCCCTTCATCGCGGCACCGCGCGGGCGATCACGACGCTCAGCGGAATCCCCGCCAGCAGCACCCAGGCGAGCGGCAATTTCAGGACCAGGATGGCGATGATCACCGCCGCCGCGATCGCCATCACCCGTGGATTGCGGCGCTGCGGCCAGCCGATCTTCAGCCCCATCGCGAGTATCAACCCGGCGGCGGCGGACGACACGCCGTGGAACGCCGCCTCCACCGCCTCGATCCGGCCGTAGGACTGATAGGCGGTGGCAAGCGCGAGGACGATCGCGATCGGCATCGCCATCAGGCCGACGAAGGCGACGATCGCGCCGCGCAGCCCGGCGAAGCGCGAGCCGACGCAGATCGCCATGTTCATCGCGTTGCCGCCGGGGAGGAACTGGCAGAGCGAGAGCATGTTGGCGAACTCCTCCGGGTTCAGCCAACGCCGCTTTTCCACCAGCATGCGGTAGGTCCAGGGCATCACCCCGCCAAGGCCGCAGAGGCCGACCCCGCCGAACGCGAGGAACAGCTCCCAGCAGCCGATGTTCAGGTCGGGGACGAGGACTTCGCCTTCACTCGGCGACGGCGACACGGTCATCGGCGGCTCCCTGGCAGGAGGCGGAGACCGGGCGGAAGCACACCACGCCCTCAAACAAGCGCCGCGCGGTGCGGTAGACCGCGCCGTATTCGGCCACCGCCGCGCCGTCCGCGCCGACGTTCACCTTGGCGTCGACCACCACCACGCCGGAGGGCTGGGCGATGCGGATCGGCGCGTCGCTCGCGGTGGCGAAGCGCGCCGCGAGACTGCCCGGCACCCGCACCGCGACGCCGAGGCAGACCGCGCCGGTGATCGGCACCGCGCGGTGCGGCTGGCCGATCGAGATCATCCGTACGCCGATGTCGTAGTCGGCGGCCTTGAGGCTGCCGGAGAGGGTCGGCGCGTCGATCGGTGCGGCGATCATCGCCACCTTGGGCACGCTCGGGATGCTGGCCGCCTGCACCGGATTGGACGAAAGCCCCATCGCCACCGAGGCGGCGCAGCGGATCGCCTCCATCCGTTCGAGGAACGCGGCGTCGGCCTCGAGGTCCTCGGGAAGTTCGTTGCCCTGCTTGCCGACGGCGGCGGCGGGGACGAAGACGCAGGGGTTGCCCGCGTCGATCATCGACGCCTCGACCGCGCCGAGGCCGGGAACGTCGAGCAGGTCGAGGGGCTTGCCGGTGGGCAGCAGGCGGCCGGTCTTGGAGCCGCCGGGATCGCGGAATTCGAGCTTGATCGGCGCGCCGGTGCCGGAGACGCCGTCGATCGCGAGGTCGCCCGCCACCTCGGCGACGCCGTCGGTCATGGTGAAGCGCGCGTGGATCACCTTGTTGGTGTTGGTATTGTGCACCCGCACCGTCACCTCGCCGTTCGCGGGCACCGCGACCAGGCCCTCGTCGGCGGCGAACGGGCCCATCGCGGAGGACATGTTGCCGCAGTTGCCGCTGTAGTCGACGCTGGCCGAGCGCACCGAGACCTGGGCGAAGGTGTAGTCGAGGTCGGCGTCGGGGCGCGACGGCGGGCCGACGACGCAGATCTTCGACAACGACGAAATCCCGCCGCCCATGCCGTCGAGCTGCCGCCCGCTCGGATCGGGCGAGCCCATCACGGCAAGGAAGATCGCGTCCCAGTCCTTGGGGTCGGCGGGCAGGTCGCCGCGCTTGAACACCACCGCCTTCGACGTGCCACCGCGCATGAAGGTGGCCGGAATCCGCATCAGAGCCATCTGCCGTTTTCCTTTTCCTACGGCCGCCGCGACCGCGCGGCGGGGCGCGGTGAAGCCTGGGGGGAAGCGGCCATTGCGTCGGATCGCCCGGGGAATGCCCGTATATCCGGCCGAAGGCGGCGCGGGGCAAGCCTGGTTACGGGCCTCGTTTTTCTATACGATCGCGGCCCCAAATTGTCAACAGTCGGCAAATTGGCGGAAGCCGTTGACATGCTCGGTTACTTTGCCTATTGTCAACAGTAGAAGATTTCTAGGGAGGACGAGCGGTGACGCGGAAAATTCCCTGCACGATCATGCGCGGCGGCACCAGCAAGGCGGTGTTCCTCCGCGAGTCCGATCTTCCGCAAGACCCGCACGACCGCGAGGAGACGATTCTCGCGATCTTCGGCTCCCCCGACCGCCGCCAGATCGACGGCCTCGGCGGCGCCGACCCCCTCACCAGCAAGCTCGCGATCATCGGCCCGCCCCCTGCCGGGAGCGACGCGCATTTGAGCTATACCTTCGGCCAAGTGGAGATCGACCGGCCGGAGATCGACTGGCTCAGCCTGTGCGGCAACATCAGCTCGGCGGTCGGCCTCTACGCGGTGCAGGAAGGGCTGGTCGAAGCCACCGCCCCGATCACCCGCGTCGCAGCATTCAACACCAATCTGGGCCGCACCCTCTCCATCGAAGTCCCGACCGAGGACGGCGCGGCGGTGGAAGCGGGCGACTACACCGTCCCCGGAGTCCCCGGCAGCGGCGCGCGGATCTTCGTCGACTTCCGCGACACCGCGGGCGGCGCGACCGGCCAGCTCCTCCCCACCGGCAACCCCACCGACCGCCTCGACGTCCCCGGTCTCGGCGAACTCGAGGTTTCGCTCGTCGACATCGGCAACGCGCACGTGTTCGTGCGCGCCGCCGACCTCGGGCTCACCGGCGTCGAGACCGCCGCCGAGATCGACGCCGACAAGCGCCTCCTCGCCCTGCTCGAAACCATTCGCGGCCTCGCGGCGGAGAAGATGGGGATGATTGCCGACCCCTCCCGTTCGCGCGAGGACAGCCCGGCGACGNNCCCGCCGATGCCCCCAACGGGCTCATCGGCGGCACCATTGCGGGCGCGGAGATGGACGTGGTCTCGCGCCTGTTGTTCATGCAGCAGACCCACAAGACCTACGCCGGCACCAGCACCGTCTGCACCGGCATCGCCGCGCGCATCCCCGGCACGCTGGTCTACGCGATGGCGCGCCCCGAGACCCGCGACGCGCCCGAAGTGCGGATCGGCCATCCCGCAGGGGTGATCGTCACCGAAAGCGAGGTCTCGCTCGACGGCAACACCTACGTCGTCCACCGCGCCACCCTCGGCCGCACCGCGCGGCGGATCATGGACGGCACGGTGTTCGTCCGCGCTCCGGCGCGCGTGGCGTGAGCGGAGAGCCCCGGATGACCATCGCCGAACGCCTCGCCCAGCACTTTTCCGACCTCGATTTCTCCCGGATTCCTGCGGCCCAGATCGCCGACGCGAAGCGCCTGGTGCAGGATTACCTCGGCGTCGCGCTGGGCGGCAGCCGCACCGAAAGCGCGCGCATCGCCGCCGAATTCGCGATCCTCACCGGCGGCAAGGCGGAGGCGCGGCTGATCGGCAATGGCGCGAAGGTTCCGGCGCTGCATGCGGCGTTCGCCAATGCCATCGCCGCCCACAGCATCGAACTCGACGACGTCGACGTGCTGGCGCTGTTCCACTTTTCGCCGCCGGTGGTCTCGGCGGCGTTGGCGGTGGCCGAGCGCCAGGGTTCGAGCGGCGCGGAGTTCCTTGCGGCGGTGGTGGGCGGATGCGAAATGCTCGCCCGCGCCAGCGCCGCCACCAACATCTCGCTGCGCGACCGCGGCTTCCACACTACGCCGGTGTGCGGCGGCTTCGGCGCGGCGGTGGCGGCGGGCATGCTGCTCAAGCTCTCCGCCGACCAGATGGTCTCCGCCCTCGGCCTCGCCGGAGCGCAGGCCTCCGGGCTGATGGAAATGTACGGTCCGTCGATGCAGAAGCGCTTCAACCCCGGTCCGGCGGCGCGCGCGGGCGTGACCTCGGCGGTGATGGCGAGCCTCGGCTACACCGGCGCGGCGACGATCTTCGAGGGCGAGCGCGGCTTCTGCCGGGCGTTCTCCGACGGTGTCCAGCTCGACGCCCTGACCCATGGCCTCGGCACAGAGTTCCCGATCTTCATCGAGTTCAAGCCCTACTCCTGCGCCCGGCCGATCCACAACGCCATCGACTGCGCTCTGGAAATCCGGCCGAAACTCGGCGGAACCACCGCGACGATCGCGCGGATGACGATGCGCCGCCACCCCGACTGGGCGCACTTCCACCTCAACCCCGCGCCCCGCACCTATCACGAGGCGCAGGTCAGCCTGCCCTATTCGGTCGCGGTGGCGCTGATCGAGGGCGCGGCGCTGCCCGCCCAATACCAGGACTCGAAGCTCGACGAGCCCGAGATTCGCCGCCTCAGTCATCTTCTCCAGGTGGTTCCCGACGCCAGCCTGCCGCGCGGCGTCTCCTGCCACCTCACCGTCGAGACCGAGGGCGGCGCGTTCGCCGCCCAGATCGACCATCCGAAGGGCTCGATCGCGGTGCCGATGAGCGCGGCGGAAGCGGCGGCGAAGTTCCGCGCCCTCGCCGACCCGGTGGTCGGCGGCGAGGCCGCCGAGGCCCTGATCGCCCGGATCGCGTCGCTCGAAGATGCGGCCTCGGTCGCCGGGCTGGTCGAGACGGCACGCGAAAGCGCCTGAACGCCCAAGTTTCCTTGCATGGCACGCAATGCAATCTCGACCTCACGTATTGCGAACCGGACCCATCTCAAGAACTTGGAGCAATTGGCAGAACGGTACCGCACGGGGGCGAACCCCCGGCGCAAGGTTGACACCAGCGATCCTCCGGCGCGAGCGCCGAGATCATAACAACCGACGGGAGGTATCATGACCAAGTCTTCGCGTATCGTGATGACGACGTTCGGCGCGGCCGTCCTCTGCGGCATGACCGCGACCAGCGCACTCGCGGCGGATCTCACCGTCCGCTTCGCCTGGTACATGCCGCCGCACACCGCCACCTCGGACCAGGCGGAAGCGATCGCCAAGAACATCGAGGAGATGAGCAAGGGCGCGATCAAGGTGCAGACCTATCCGGCGGGGTCGCTGGCGGTCGAGACCGGCATGGGCCAGGCGATCACCAACAACACCGTCAACATGGGCATCGTCGGCATGCACTGGTGGTCGAACCGCGAGCCCGCACTCGACTGGGACACCATCCCCTTCCTCGTCACCGAACCCGCCAAGCTGATGCCCGCGTTCAAGGGCAAGCTCGGCGACGACATCAACGCGATCCTCAACAAGCACAACGTCGAGGTCATCGGCTGGGGCTTCTACGGCTATTCGATCAGCTACATCAACACCAAGCACGAGGTGAAGCTGCCCAAGGACCTCAACGGCCTGAAGATGCGCTCCGACGGCAAGCTCAACAACGTGTTCCTGCGTGACGAAGGCGCGGTTCCGGTGGCGATCGATTCCTCCGAAGTCTACACCGCGCTGCAACGCGGCACCCTCGACGGCGCCTCATCGGGGATGGCGAGCTTCGTCTCGCGCAAGTGGATCGAAGTCGGCAAGTACATCACCGCGATCCACTACTCGCCGATCGTCTACCCGATTCAAGCCAACGCCACATGGTGGAAGGGCCTGACCCAGGCGCAGCGCGACATCATCACCAAGGCGATCGAGGCCACCGAGGACTCGAACCTCAAGACCATCGAAAAGGACTTCACCGGCAACATCCAGGTCGCCGAAAAGGCCGGAGTGAAGGTCTACCAGCCCAACGCCGAGGAGCTGAAGGTGTGGAAGGACAAGGCCTATCCGCACGCCGTCGAAACCTATCTCAAGGCCGCCGGCGACGATGGGCAGAAGATGCTCGACGACGTCAAAGCGGCGATGAACTGACGGCGGCGGGGAATGGATTCCGTCACCGCACGCCCCGCAGCCAAGGGCGCCGAAACCGTGGTCCGCGTCGGCGAGAGGATCGTCGACGCGGTGAGCCACGTCGCCTCGCTGTCGCTCTTGTTCCTCACCACGGGACTGCTGCTCGGCATCGTGCTGCGCTGGTTCGCCATCGACAATTCCTGGACCTACGGCTTCGACCTGATTTCGCTGGTCTGGGTCGCCTTCGGCGGCGCGGTGGTCGCGGCCAAGTTCGACTACCACGTCACCGCGGGCATCGCGCTCGAAACCCACTTCCCGCGCCTCGGGCTGGCCCTGCCGGTGGTGCGGTTCGTGATCGTCATCGGCTTTCTCGTCCTGTTCCTGATTTCCGGGTGGCAGGACACCTCCAACAGCTACCTCAACCACGAGACCACCTACGACGTCACCGAGTGGCCGGTGTGGGTGAGCAAGGCTGCGCTACCGGTCGGCTGCCTGTTCTGGGCGTTTACCGAAGTCGTGAAATTCGGCCGCGCGCTGCTGTCGCGCTGACGGCCGCCGCTTTTCGAAGACAACGGGAGGGACGAGACCTTGGTGTTCCTGACGACGATCGTTGTGCTTCTGGTTCTTCTCGTGATCGGGATTCCGATCGCGATCTCGTTGTTCGTCAGCGGCCTGGTCGGCTACATGATGACCATCGACATCCAGCCGGGCCTCACCGCGCTGGCCCAAATCGCCTTCGGCCACCTGAACTCGTTCGTCCTCGCGGCGATCCCGCTCTACGTGTTCATGGGCCAGATCATGCTCAAAGGCGGCTCGGGCAAGGACCTCTTCGACTTCGCCCAGCGCGTCGTCGGCAAGCTGCCGGGCGGCTTGGGCGTCGCCGCGATTTTCGCCTGCGCGATCTTCGCCGCGATCTCGGGTTCCTCCACCGCCACGGTGGCGACGATCGGCTCGATCAGCATCCCCGAAATGCTGAAGCGCGGCTACGAGCGCAAGATCACCGCGGGCGCGGTGGCGGTTTCGGGCAGCCTTGGGATTCTGATCCCGCCGTCGATCTCGTTCATCCTCTATTCCCTGGTCACCAGCACCTCGGTGGGCAAGCTGTTCATGGCCGGGTTCATCCCCGGGATCATGCTGGCGCTGATGTTCGCCGCCTACACCGTCCTCGTCAGCATCTTCGACCGCTCGAAACATGTGACCAAGGACAGCACCAAGATCCCCCTCACCTTCGAGATGTTCGGGATCATCGCGATGATCTTCATCGTGCTGGGCGGCATCTACCTCGGCTACTTCACCCCCACCGAGGCGGCGGCGGCGGGCGTGGCCTACGCCCTCCTGTTCACCGTGTTCGTCAAGCGCACCCTGACCCTCAGGCTGTTCTGGGCGGCGACCCGCGACACCGTGGCGTCGAGCGCGATGATCTTGATGCTGGTGGCGGGCGCGGCGGTGTTCGGCAACACCCTCTCGCTGCTGCGGGTGCCGCAGGATTTGACGATGTGGCTCTCGGGGCTCGATCTTTCGCCCTGGCACTTCCTCCTCGCGGTCAACGTGCTGTTCCTCGTGCTCGGGATGTTCATGGACGCGTCGGCGGCGATCCTCGTCACCGTGCCGATCCTGCTGCCCGGTCTCGAGCACTTCGACATCGACCTGATCTGGTTCGGCGTGATCCTGGTGATCAACATGGAAATCGGCGCGGTGACCCCGCCGGTCGGGATGAACCTGTTCGTGGTCAAGGCGCTCAGACCGGATTACGCAATCAGCGAGATTCTCATGGGGTCGCTGCCGTTCGCGATGCTCGGGCTCGTCGGCCTCGCATTGGTGATGGTGTTCCCCGAGATCGCGCTGTTCCTGCCGCAGTTCATGAAGTGAGGTCCGGATGACGCCATTCCTCGTCCGCGTCCACCCCAGCGCCGCGACGCCGCCCCGCACCCAGCTCCTCGCCTGGAAGCTCGCCGAGGTCGCGGCCGACGATGCGCCCCTCGACGACGCGGTGGTCGAGATGATCGCCAACCGCGTCATCGACAACGCCGGGGTGGCGATCGCGGGGCTCAGCCGCCGCCCGGTCGCCAACGCCCGCGCCCAGGCCCTCGCCCACCCGCATGCGGGCGGCGCCACGG